>CAIYQF010000126.1 GCA_903928325.1 uncultured beta proteobacterium
AAAGCGAAAAAGGCGAAAAATAACCCTTGCAAGCAAGGCAACTGTCAACCACCATAAAAAGAACAGCCCCTCGTTGAGTTCACTCGCAACCTGCGCCAAAGCATAGCGCAAGCGTCAATCCCCGAAGGAGAAGCCCGTGCGCCGCCCTATTCCGCCGCCCGCACCCGCACAAAACTGGCAAATTTTGGCAATCCGGCAGGCGTGCGGTCACGGTAACGGTAGGTCACTTGCGCGCCTATGGGCGGAGCTTGCGCGCGGTCAGCGGCGCTAAAACCAGTGCCCAAGGAAAAGCGCTTGCCGTTGGGCATTTCCAGCACGAGCGCGCCCATCTGGCCCTCGAACTTGCCCTTGCCCGGCACATGGGCCACCACAATTGCTTCGTCGTCGGGCTGCAGCTTGAGTTTGCGCACCGCCTCGCTGCGCCCAGGCTGCCACGGTGCGTCGAGCCGGTGCAACACCAAGCCCTCGCCGCCCAAGCTAGCCACCTGTTGCAAGCGGGTTTGCAAGCCCGCTGCGCTGACCAAGCGGCTTTGCTCCACTGCGCCCAGCCAAGGCAGGTCGGCTTTTTGCACCAGGTGTTGCACCTGCTGCGCGCGCGCCTCAAAGGGCAGGCTGGGGTTGGGCGCGTCAAACAGCATGTAGCGCAGGGCACGCCAATCGGCGTCTACAGGCTGCGCCTTACGCACCGTGTCAGACAAGCGGTCAAAGGTCTTGCGGCCCATCCACAGCTCGCCGTCCAGTGGCTGGGGCGGCAGGCCCGCCACAAACCAGGCGGGTGCAGCAATCGGGCGGCCACTGCGAAAGCGCAGCACGGCGCCGTCCCAGAGGCCGCGCACGCCGTCTAGCTTTTCGCTGACCGCATACAGACTGGGGTCAAGGTGGGTCTCCCAGTTGCTGGCCCATTCACCCAGCGGGTCCTGCTTGTTGGCGCTTGGGGCTGCATGTGCGCAAAGGCCGACGCCCACCATCGAGCCGAGCCCCCAGGCCAGTACCTGGCGACGACCAATGCCCCTAGACTGGGTGGGCGCGCCTGCGCCCGAGGTGTTGAAAACCATGTAGTCCTCCCTGAAAAACCAGCCGGGGCGCTCTATGGCACCCCTGGCAACTTTCGTGCGGCGACGGTGAGCGCCGTCCTGCAGTGCTAGACCAGCAGGCGCGAGGAGCGCGGCACGTGCGACATCAAAAACTCCATCTGGTCCGCCAGAATGCGGCGGTTGCGCAAAATAAAGTCTTCCCACAAGCTGGGCACGTAGGGCGCGTAGAGCAGCGGCATGTGGGCTTGCTCGGGCGTACGGTGGCTTTTGCGGTGGTTGCAGGGGCGGCACGCCGTGACCACGTTCATCCAGGTGTCCACGCCCTGCTGGGCAAAGGGGATGATGTGCTCGCGGGTGAGGTCGCACTCGTGGAAATGGCCGCCGCAGTAAGCGCAGATGTTGCGGTCGCGCACAAACAGCTTACCGTTGGTCAGTCCGGGGCGCAGGTTAAAGGGGTTGATATTGGGCACTCCGCGGGTGCCGATGATGCTGTTGACGCGGATGACCGACTGCTG
>CAIYQF010000127.1 GCA_903928325.1 uncultured beta proteobacterium
GACGATGAGTTTATCGCTGGTCAAAAAATTCCCAATGTACGAAAGGACGATTTCACAATGGCAACTGCAAAAAAAGCGCCCGCAAAAAAAGCGGCGCCCGCAAAAAAAGTAGCAAGCGCTAAGGCTTCCGCACCCGCAAAGAAGGCCGCAGTCCCTGCGAAAAAGCGTGCCGTCAACGCCGCATTTATGAAGCCCCTGACCCCCAGTGCTGCCTTGGCTGCTGTTGTGGGCGCGGCTCCCCTGCCGCGTACCGAGGTGGTGAGCAAGCTGTGGACTTACATCAAAAAGCACAAGCTCCAAGACGCCGCCAACAAGCGCAACATCAATGCCGATGACAAATTGAAAGCCGTATTCGGCAAAGCCCAAGTCAGCATGTTCGAGATGGCTGGCCTGATTGGCAAGCACCTGTCCTAGTCCAAGCTGCCAGCACGCCTGCTGGCCTGCAAATAGAAAAGCCGGTTACAAACCGGCTTTTTTTGCGCCCTGTTTGCCGGTACACAATTTAATAAATTGCGCCAGGGCCAGCGCATGGGGGTAGGCCCCGCTAGCACTGCATAGAATTCGTGATGGCCCTGCAGGGGTCAAGCGCAGCACCGTCGGTTCAACGTGGAGACTCCCCTCATGACAGAAGAAGCAACAACGCCCGCAGCCCCGGCGCGCCGCCGCGCCGGACGCGGCAGCGGCAGCATCCGCGTTGCACCGTCCACCACCAAATACCGCAGCCTCAAGCACCGCTTCGCCCCCACGCCCATGGTGTCCGAGGACGAACTGGAAGCCATCCACAACGCCTCACTCACCATCCTGGAAGAAATGGGCATGGACTTCATGCACGAAGGCGCGCGTGAGATTCTGAAAAAAGCCGGGGCCGATGTGCGCCCAGGTTCTGAGCGTGTGCGCTTTGACCGCAACTTGATTTTGGAGGCCATCAAAACCTGTCCGTCAGAGTTCACCCTGCACGCACGCAACACCGAGCGCAACGTGCACATCGGCGGCAAAAACCTGGCCTTTGCCCAAGTCGCCAGCCCGCCCAACGCCTCGGACATGCAAGGCGGACGACGTGCCGGTAACCAGCAAGACTTTCGCAACCTGGTAAAGCTGGCGCAGCGCTACGACGTCATCCACTGCTCGGGTGGCTACCCGGTGGAACCCGTGGACTTGCACGCATCCATCCGACACCTCGATTGCCTGTCTGACATCGCCAAGCTCACCGACAAGGCTTTTCACGCTTACTCATTAGGCAAAGAGCGCAACCAGGACGGGCTGGAAATTGCCCGCATCGCGCGCGGCATCAGCCATGAGCAGATGGACCGCGAGCCCTCGCTGTTTTCCATTATCAACAGCTCGTCACCGTTGCGCCTGGACACGCCCATGTTGCAGGGCATTCTGGAAATGTCCTCGCGCAACCAGATCATCATCCTGACGCCCTTTACCCTGGCGGGCGCCATGGCGCCGGTGACGATTGCCGGGGCCCTGGCGCAGCAAAACGCCGAGGCGCTGGCCGGTATTGCGCTCACCCAGTTGGTGCGCCCGGGCGCGCCGGTGGTGTACGGCGGCTTTACCAGCAATGTAGACATGAAAAGCGGCGCCCCCGCCTTTGGCACGCCCGAGTACATGAAGGCGGTGCTGGTGGGCGGGCAACTGTGCCGCAAATACGGTATTCCCTACCGCACCAGCAACGTTAACGCGGCCAACACCGTGGACGCGCAGGCGGCCTATGAATCGGTTTTTTCGCTCTGGGCGCTGACCCAAGCCGGAGGCAACTTCATCATGCACAGCGCGGGTTGGATGGAGGGCGGCCTGACCGCCTCGTTCGAGAAGTTCATCCTCGACTGCGACCTATTGCAAATGGTGGCCGAGTTTTTGACGCCGCTTGACGTGAGCCCGGCGGGCTTGGGTCTGGACGCCGTGCGCGATGTAGGCCCCGGCGGCCATTACTTTGGCACCGCGCACACGCTGGAGCGCTTTGAGACCGCGTTTTATTCGCCCATCATCTCGGACTGGCGCAACTACGAAACCTGGGACGAGGGCGGTCGCCCCACCGCGTACGATAAGGCCAACGCCGTGTGGCAAAAAGAGCTCGCAGCCTATGAGCGCCCGCACATGGACCCGGCGATCGAGGAAGAGCTCGACGCCTTTGTTGCCAAGCGCAAGGCCCAGGGCGGCGCGCCCACCGACTTTTGAGGCATACACAGCCCAAAAACGATTGACACTTTCTTTGAAGCAAGGAACGCAGCAGTGAAAACAACAGCACGGGTAGTAGTAATTGGTGGTGGCGTGGTCGGGTGCTCGGTGCTCTACCACCTGACGAAAAAGGGCTGGAGCGACGTGATGCTGATTGAGCGCGACCAGCTCACCTCCGGCTCCACTTGGCACGCCGCAGGAGGATTTCATACTCTCAACGGCGACCCCAATGTGGCCATGCTGCAAAGCTACACCGTGAGTCTGTACGAAGAGTTGGAGCGCATCTCAGGCCAGAGCTGCGGCCTGCACAAGTCCCCCGGCATCATGCTGGCCGACACGCCCGAGCGCATGGAGTTTTTGAAA
>CAIYQF010000128.1 GCA_903928325.1 uncultured beta proteobacterium
CAATCACCAGCGAGGCCGAGGCGCGCAAATCGGTGGCCATCACCGTGGCGCCCGAGAGCGCCGCCACGCCTTGGACCAGCGCCACTTTGCCCTCGATCTGGATGTTGGCGCCCAGGCGAACCAGCTCGTTGACGTGCATGAATCGGTTCTCAAAAATCGTTTCGGTGGCCTTGGAGGCGCCCAGGGAGATGCAATTGAGCGCCATGAACTGCGCCTGCATGTCGGTCGGGAAACCCGGGTATTCTGTGGTGCGAAAGCCCTGCGCCTGCAAGCTCCCGCTGGACTGCACGCGAATGCCGCCGTCCACCGCCGTGACCGTGGCCCCTGCGGCAATCAGCTTGTCGATCACCGCGTCCAGGTGGTCGGCGCGGCCATGCTGCAATACCACGTCGCCTCCGGTCGCGGCCACGGCGCACAAAAAAGTACCCGCCTCAATGCGGTCCGCCACCACCTGGTGGTCGCAGCCGTGCAAGGCGTCCACGCCCTGGATGCGGATGCGGCTGGTGCCGTGGCCCTCAATGCGCGCGCCCATGGCGATCAGCATCTCGGCCAAGTCTGGAATTTCGGGTTCTTGCGCCGCGTTTTCCAAGATGGTTTCACCCTCGGCCAGCGCGGCGGCCATCAGAAAGTTCTCGGTGCCAGTGACGGTAACCATGTCAGTGGTAATGCGCGCGCCCTTGAGGCGCGTGCGCCCGCCGCCCACGCGGGCGACCATGTAGCCATGTTCCACCACGATATCCGCGCCCATGGCCGCCAGCCCCTTGAGGTGCTGGTCCACCGGGCGCGAGCCAATCGCGCAGCCACCGGGCAGCGATACCTTGGCGTGGCCAAAGCGCGCCAGCAGCGGCCCCAGGGCCAGCACCGAGGCGCGCATGGTTTTCACCAGCTCGTAGGGCGCTTCGGGCAAGGTAAGCGTGCCCGCGTTGGCGCGGACGCTGCCGTCCGCATGCTGCTCGATCTGCACGCCCATGTGCCGAATCAGCTTGAGCATGGTGGACACGTCCTGCAGGCGCGGCACGTTGCGCAGCGTTACCGGCTCTGCGGTCAGCAGCGTGGCGCACAACTCGGGCAAGGCGGCGTTCTTGGCGCCAGAAATCGGCACCGTACCGTGCAGGGTGCGCCCACCGCGAATGCGTAATTTGTCCATTGTGCTTCTTTGAGGCTCAGCGTGGCTGCTTCGCCCATTCCGCCGGGGTGTAGGTTTTCATCGACAGCGCGTGCACCTCGTCGGTCTGCATGCGCGCGCCCAGCGTGGCGTACACCTGCTGGTGGCGGGCGATCAGGCGCTTGCCCTCGAAGGCGCTGGAGACGATAGTGGCATACCAGTGGCGGCCATCACCTTCGAGTGCGCAATGGTCGCAGGGCAGTCCGGCGGTAATCAGGGCTTGGAGTTGGTCGGCGGTCATGGGGAAAGGGGGAAAGTAAAAATCAGCTGCGGATTTTGTAGCCGCTGCGCAGCATTTGAAGCGCGATGCCGCTGACCAGGAGGAGGGACACGCCCACCACGCTCAAACTAAGCCAGGGCGATACATCGCTCACGCCAAAAAAGCCGTAGCGAAACCCGTCAATCATGTAGAAAAACGGGTTGAAGTGGCTCACGCCCTGCCAGAAAGCGGGCAGGGAATGGATGGAATAGAACACGCCACTCAAAAACGTCATGGGCATGACCACAAAATTCTGGAAGGCCGCGAGCTGATCAAACTTTTCTGCCCACAGGCCCGCAATCAGACCCAAGGTGCCCATCAAAGCCGCACCCATGACGGCAAAGGCCACGATAAACAGCGGCTGCGCAAAGCCGATGTGCGTGAAAAACGCCGCAATCACAAACACCCCGGCACCCACCACCAGGCCGCGCACCACGGCTGCGCCCACATAAGCCACATACCAGTGCCAATAAGAAAGCGGCGTGAGCAAGATGAACACCAGATTACCCATGACCTTGCTCATGATGAGCGAGGACGAGCTATTGGCAAAGGCGTTTTGCAGCAAGCTCATCATCGCTAAGCCGGGCACCAAAAAGGCGGTGTAACTGACCTGGTCGTAGACCTTGACGTGGTCTTCAAGCGCGTGGCCGAAGATCAGCAAATACAACATGGCGGTGAGCACGGGCCCGGCGATGGTCTGAAAAGCAACCTTCCAGAAGCGCAGAACTTCTTTGTAGATCAGGGTTTGCAAGCCGGTCATAAAACCCCCACGCTTCGCGCTGCGCGTCGTGTGCTGCCCCCCAAGAGGGCCTTCGCACCTTGGGACGGCCCGGCGGCGCTCATGCCGTCACTCCGGTAGCGGTAACTGAGCCCGCGTGCTTTTGCATCACGTCCAAAAACACGTCTTCGAGATCGGCCTTGCGAATTTCCACATCCTGAGCCACCAGGCCCGATTCGCGCACGGCGGCCAAAAACTGTTCTATTTCCAGCGCATCGTGCGCCGGAAACTGCACGATGCGCCCGGTAATGCGTGCCTGCGCAGCCAGCGCCGGGGGCAAGTCGCCGTCGACCTTGAAGCGAAGCACATTGCTCGACGCCGCCTTGAGCAGCGTGCTGGTGTGGTCCAGCGCCACAATGCGGCCCGACTTGAGCATGGCAATACGCCCGCACAGCGCCTCTGCCTCTTCCAGATAGTGGGTGGTCAGCAAGACGGTATGGCCTTGTTTGTTGAGCTTGGCGATGAACTGCCACAGGGTCTGGCGCAACTCCACGTCTACGCCGGCCGTGGGTTCGTCCAGCACAATGACCGGCGGCTTGTGCACCAAGGCTTGGGCCACCAGCACCCGGCGCTTCATGCCGCCCGAGAGCTGGCGCATATTGGCATCGGCCTTGTCGGCCAGGCCCAGGCTTTCCAGCAGCTCGTCGATCCAGGCCTCGTTGTTCTTCACACCAAAATAGCCCGACTGGATGCGCAAGGCCTCGCGTACATTGAAAAACGGGTCAAACACCAGCTCTTGC
>CAIYQF010000129.1 GCA_903928325.1 uncultured beta proteobacterium
AGGGGTCGGTCGGGTTGCGCGACATCAGGATGTCTTCCATGCGCACTTGCACCGACGCAATCGACTTGGGGTGGCTGTAAATGTAGAACTGGTTTGCGGCCATAGCGTCAAACACCATTCGGGCCACGTCGGCAGCGCTGACCTTGCCGCTGCCCACGGCTTTGTCGCTCATGGCTTGGCCAATCAACTGGCTCTTGGTGGGTTTGGCGCCATGGGCCTTGTGCTCGTCGGGGCGGTTGCGGTGGCTTTGGCTGATGCCGGTGGGCACAAAGAAGGGGCAGAGCACGCTGGCGCTGATTTGGTCGGTGACCAAGGCCAGGTCTTGGTACAGGGTCTCGCTCATGCTGACCACCGCGTGCTTGCTGACGTTGTAGACGCCCATATTGGGGGCGTTGAGCAAACCGGCCATGCTGGCAGTGTTGACGATGTGGCCCTGGAAGGCCGGGTCTTGGGCCGCAGCGGCCAGCATCATGGGCGTGAACACGCGGATGCCGTGGGCCACGCCCATCAGATTCACACCTATGACCCATTCCCAGTCTTGCAAGGTGTTTTCCCAGATCAGGCCGCCTGAGCCCACGCCCGCGTTGTTGAACACAAAGTGGGGCGCACCAAAGCGCGCAAGGGTGGCAGCGCCCAGGGCTTCGACCTGGTCGGCCTTGGACACGTCCACACGCATGGCCAGCACCGGGGCGCCAGCGGCGTCCATCTCGGCTACGGCGCGGTCCAGCGCGTCTTGCTGCACGTCGGCCAGCACCAGGTTCATGCCCAGTTTGGCGCCGATGCGCGCGCATTCCAGGCCAAAGCCCGATCCGGCACCGGTCAGAACAGCGGTTTTGTTGCGGAAGTCAGAAATCATGGGAAGGTCTCGTCAGAAAAAAGATGGAAAAAGGGGCAGGAAAATCTTAGGCCTGGACCGCGCGCAAGGCATAGCCAATGCGCGGGAAATGCACATGCACCACGCCCGCACGCGGGTCCTCGCGGCGCAGGGTGTAGCGGGTGCGGGTAGCGGCCAGCAGCACACCTTCGGTAGGTTCCTGGCCAAAGGTTTCGGCGCCAATGGTCACTGTGGTGCCCAAGGGAATGCCGTGCTCGTCCTGGAACACGGTGTCGGCCGCCAGCGCCAGCGGCGTGTTGGCGGCGCATTCCTCAATGGCCAGGGCGGCGCTGAACTTTTCTACCTGGCCGTGGCCAATGGCCGCCATGCGGTCCATCCAGGCCAGCACCGAGGGTGTGGCTTGCAAGATGTCGGCCATCACCCGCACGCGGTTGCGGGTAAACCACAGCGGGTGGTAGGCGGCAAAGTCGGCCACGCACGGGGCGCTGCCGAGCAAAAAGTCCTGGTGGTCCAGCATGTGGGCCAGGCGGCGCAAATACGACTTGTAGGCCGCAGTGGCGTCGCCGGGACGGCTGCGCGTCATGCCGGCTGACATAGCGCCCCGGTCGGCAGAAAAGGCCTTGGCGGCCTCGGGCGGGGCGTCGGCAAACATGGCGGCGGCGCCCTTGGGGCTGAGGTTGTAGGCCATGGCGGCCCAAAACAAGGTGGTGTCGGCCCACTGGGCCAGCACCCGGGTCACGCCCTTGGAGGCCTCGGGGTAAAGCGTGGGCTGGGGCTGCAAGTGCTCCAGCACCTCGCACATCAGGGCGCTGTCGCAATACACATCGGCGCCTATCTGCAAAAACGGTGTCTTGCGGTAGCCGCCGGTCAGCGCCAGCACATCAGGCTTGGGCAAGATGCTGGGCACCAGCACCGAGCGCCAAGCCAGATTTTTGTAGCCCAGCACCAAGCGCACTTTTTCGGAAAACGGCGAGGTGTGGTAGTGGTGAAGAATGGGCGTGTTCATAGGGGTCTCCTAAAAAAAGCGATACAACTAGCGCGGCATGGCGCGGCGAATGATGGCGTCAAAGTCCACACCGGTCCCCAGGGTGCCAAAGCTGTAGCCCCATTCGCCCCCTAGGCGCGAATCGCAAAAGGCGCCAAACACGGCGCCCGGCGCGCTTTGCAGCAGCAAAGCAGCCTGTACCGCCAGCGCCACGTCTTGCGCCAGGCGGCGGGCTTGCACTTCGTTGGCCAGCAGTTCCACCCGCATGGGCAGGGCCTCGATCATGCGGTCCAGCGCCGGGTGCGCCCCGCGCGCCGGGGCCAACTCTCGCGTCAGGGCCTGGGCCACCTCCGGGCCCCCCGTGACCACAGCGACCTCCTCCTCGGGAAAGACCTCCGAGAGCGCCTTCTTCAGGAGCTCGCTGAACCGTGGAGTCAGCTCCGAGGGCTTGAGCAGGGCCCGGTTGCCCGCCGCGAGGACCGCGACGAGAGGGCCGGCGGAGAGGTAGA
>CAIYQF010000130.1 GCA_903928325.1 uncultured beta proteobacterium
TACGATGACATTGGCCTCGGCCAGCTTGGTGCGCGCCTGGTAGTAGCTGCATTCGCGGTAGCGTGGGCAGTGGCGGGCGGTGCAACTGTGGCGCTCGGCGGCCACGGTGCTCCAGTCGCTGGGCTCGGGGGCGTCGTTCAGCGCGTCGCGGTCGCCGTCCCAGCGGCCATTGGCCAGCAAATTGGCCATGTGCTCGTACAGGCGCATGCGGCGCTCTTCTTGCGCTTCGTGGTTGGCACCGCGCTGGGCGCTTTGTTCTTCTTCAAACAGGTCTTCGTCCACACCGCCCACGCCCACCAGGCGCTCAAGCTTGAGCTTGCACACATAGCGGCCCCGGCCCTTGGCCAGTGCGTAGGCAAAAGGCTGGTCCATGGCCGCAGCCAGCGCGGGCAGGTCTTTTTGCATCAGCTGCTCTTGTAGCGCCACGGTGGCAGTCGATATCAGCACCCGGGTCTTGCGCTCCAGCGCCATGGCAATCGCCGTGCTGGCATAGGCCGCCGACTTGCCCACGCCGGTGCCCGCCTGAATCACGGCAATCGCCTTGGTCGGGTCGTCGCACTCGCCCAAGTCGGCACGCGCCAGCGTGTCGGCCACGCACTCGGCCATGGCGTGCTGGCCGGGGCGCGCGCGAAAGCCAGAGGTGCGGCCCACCACCTGCTCAAAGGCGGCCAGGGCGTGCTGGGCGAGGGGGTACAGGGGTGCGACAGTGGTCAAAAGGGGTGGGGTTTGAATAGCACGCGGGGTGCGGTGGCCGCAGGGGGTGGCAAAAGTGCCAGCGGTTTGGCGCGAGCGGGCTTTGAATATAGCGCTTGCGTGAATAAGCAGGCGGTGCGCCCTAAGGGGTCTCGTTCGGCTAAATGGTGCCGCCAAGGGCGCCTGGGTGGGGTATTTTCGAATTTCGGACTACTTCCCCCCAAACCCGATGCGCTGTGGCCTCAAGACAGGGCCGTCAATGTACTGGGCCATTCGGTCCACGTCTCGGGCGCTAACACCCTGGGATTGAAAGAATTCCTTCCAACGCGCCACGGTCGCTGCAAGCCGCTGGATGGTCTCGACGGCGGCGTCTTTGGTCAGGCCAAAGGCCTGCGCTTCGGACAGCGCGTTCTCCAATGAAGATTCTGCTTGGCTTTTGCCAACACGCATCTGCTGCTGCCCAAGCCCTTGCACCGAGGGCACTACGTCGTATGCGGGCGACAAGTCGTAAAAGCCATCGTCCGCTCGGGCAAAGGCGTGGTTTTTTTCATGGTCATCGGTGTTGTCCATCAGGATATTGAAGACCATGCGCTTGAACAATTCGTGCTGGTGAACGCGGATGTCCCGGGCGCGGGCAATCCTGCGCAGGTTCTGCGCCAGCTCCGGGTATCCCAGGGGCAAGCCTGCGGCCCGCAACACGGTGTTTGCAGAGATCACATGCAAGCGCCTGCCTCCTGCGCGGTCAAAGCGCTTCACCGCTACTGCATGCCCACGCTCCAGTGGCAACGCACGCGTGTGTGCCACCTGTATGCCGCATTGCGCAGCAAGGCGCATGCTGGCGTGTTCGACCAGTTCGGTGTCAAGGTCTTCCCCCTGCGAGAACTTGACCAGCCACTGGGAGCCTTCCATCTCAATAATGGATTTGGGACGCGCGCCGCCAAACGACGGGCCAGGCCGGACCAGGCGAACCAAGGCCTCATCCAACGTTTCATCGGCAAGCACCGCTGCAATCGCACGCTGCATGTCGTCGAGACTTTCCAAGCGCGCTATCGCACCCTCACCACTGGGCGAGTAACTGTTGGAGTCCAGCGACACCCCCAGCGCACCAAAGCGATCGTCACCGGCAAAGTAAAGGTATTCCAAGACGGACAGACGCACGGGTTTGTACAGATTTCGGATGACGCGTTCACCCCAACGGTCCGGGCGCGCATCGTCTATGGCACCGGCTGCCATATCCCGCTCCTTGGGCAACACCACCCCGCGGCCCAAAGGAAGGTCTTCACTGAGTGCAAAGCCCTGCCCAATCCACCCAGGCGCATATTCCAAGCCCACTTTGCGCTTGCCATCGGCTAAGAACACCTGGCCAATCAGACGCGGCGATAACGGTTGTCCTGCGCCCTCGCCCAGCCACCATAGGCTCATGGCATCTTGGGGCTTGTAGATATCAAACACGGCGCCGCCTCCCTTTGTTCTGAATAACCAACATCTCCTGCGCCAAAGCCTGGGTATCGCTTTGCGGATCCGCCAAAGAGCGTAAAGCCTGGTCTCTACCCAGCAACCACAAGGCGGTTGCGTAGACCCCTATGCTGACGCGGGGATCACCTCCTTCCATGGCCACTAACGTGGGCACCGAGACGTTGATGCGTAAGGCCCAGGCCCGCAAGGATTCTTTACGCCGCTTGCGACCAAGGCGAAGGTGCTCACCCAAAACCTCCAGGGAAACCTGGACGGAAGCAGGTAGGCTGTTCACGGACTCAGCAGACTTTGGCATTCACCAAGAATACACAGATTGTTGAATTTGTGCAATTTTGCTTGCACAAAGGGGCTTGAACCTTTTTCGTATTCATCGCTATTGCGTCCGTTCAAATGAAGCAGAAGATGCAATCCCAAAGCAGGCCTCGCTGCTGCTACCGGCGTGCTGACCGCATCAGCATCCCGGTCTTGTATCAGTTCACCCTCCATGAGGGCGCTCACCCCCGTGGATTCAGAAGGCGATAATCCCCGCACCCGGCGCCGCGCAGTGATGCGCAGCCGGGTTTTTGTTTGCGCTACTTCGGGGCATCTGTTTATGCGCCGTACGCGTTGTTTCACTTATTCGGAGCTCTCTTTATGACCACCGTGTTTTCCAACGCGCCTAATGGCGCGCGCCGCCGCTTTTTGCAAACCGCAGGCGCCGCATCGGCCCTGGCTGCGTTTTCTCCCCTGGGTTTCGCCCAAGCCGAGGCTGAGCGCCAGTTTGCGCCCCAGCCGGGCGCCTGGCGCACCTTTGAAGTCACCACGCGGGTAGAAATTGCCGCCCCCCAGGGCGCCACGCGCGTGTGGCTGCCCGTGCCCAGCGTCAACACCGGGTGGCAGCAGTCGCTGGAGTCGTCTTACACGAGCAATGGCGCTGCCACTTTGGCGTCCGACGGCCATTACGGCGCGCGCATGCTCTACGCCGAATTTGCGCCTGGCACGGCCAAGCCCTTTGTCGAGCTGACCAGCCGTATCCAAACCCAAAACCGCGCGCAAGACTGGTCCAAAAAAGGCGTGCCTGCTGAATCTGCCGACACGCTGGCCGCATGGACGCAGGCCACCAGCCTGATTCCGGTAGACGGCATCGTGCGCGACACCGCCAAAAAAGCCGTCGCCGGCGCCCGCACCGACGTGGAAAAAGCCCAAAAACTGTTTGACTGGATTGTGCAAAACACCTACCGCGAACCCAAGGTGCGTGGCTGCGGCGAGGGCGATATTGCCGCCATGCTGGAGACCGGCAACCTGGGCGGCAAGTGCGCCGACCTGAACGCCTTGTTTGTGGGCCTGTGCCGCTCGCTGGGTCTGCCCGCACGTGACGTCTATGGCCTGCGCGTGGCGCCCAGCGCCTTTGGCTACAAAGAGCTGGGTGGCATTCCCGCCAAGCTGCAAGGCGCGCAGCATTGCCGCGCCGAGGTGTATTTGGCCGGTTACGGCTGGGTGGCTATGGACCCGGCCGACGTGGCCAAGGTGATGCGCCAAGAAACCACGCAGTGGATCAAAGACCCGAAAAACCCGGTGGTCGCACCGGTCAACAAGGTCTTGTTTGGCGGCTGGGAGGGCAACTGGATGGCTTTTAATACCGCCCACGACGTGACCTTGCCGCATTCCACGGGCCCCCGCCTGGGCTTTTTGATGTACCCCCACGCCGAAACCGCTGCGGGGCGCTTGGACCCCTATGCGCCGGACGCGTTTAAGTACCAGATCAGCTCCAAAGAATTACTGGCTTGAAGCCTGGGCAGGTCTTTAGTCGCTAGTTAAACCCAGCGCCCCCGGGGCGCTGGCGCAGCCCACCTGCTGCGCGCCCGTTAAATTGCCAAATGCATAATGGTTTGGCAATTCACTAACAATGCGCGCGCATGCCAGTCACCCTTCA
>CAIYQF010000131.1 GCA_903928325.1 uncultured beta proteobacterium
CCGCGCGATTTGGCGGTGGTGACGTGCAGTGGCTCACGGCCGGCAAAGGCATCGTGCATTGCGAGATGTTTCCGCTGGTGCATGCCGACAGGCCCAACCCCACCGAGCTGTTCCAGATCTGGCTCAACCTGCCGGCCAAAAGCAAGATGGCCGAGCCCCACTTCACCATGCTCTGGGGCGAAAACGTGCCAACCGTGCGCCACGTGGACGCCCAAGGCCATGGCACCGAGGTGCTGGTGGTAGCAGGGACGCTGGACGGCGCCCAAGGCCTACCGCCACCGCCGGACTCTTGGGCCAGCCAGGCGGACTCGGACCTGGCCATCTTCACCATCCGCATGGACAGCGGCGCGCGCTGGACCCTGCCTGCGGCCCAGCACCCGGACACGCGGCGCCAGCTGTACTACTTCAAGGGCGACGCGCTCACCATGGCGGGCCAGGCAATTGCGCCGCATTCGGTGGTGGAAGTGCGGGCGCAGGACGCGCTGGAATTGGTCAACAGCGGGCTAGTCGCCGAACTGCTGATGCTGCAAGCCCGTCCGATTGGCGAAGCGGTGGCGCAGTACGGCCCCTTTGTGATGAACACGCAGGCCGAAATCCACCAGGCGTTTGCCGACTACCGCCGCACCGAATTTGGCGGCTGGCCTTGGGGCGCGAGCGACCCGGTGCACCCGCGTGATAAAGGCCGCTTCGCCCAGCATGCCGATGGGCGGGTCGAACAACGCCCATAAAGAAGTTGCATGGCTAACAAGCTGCGCTGCGGCTATGCGCCCCGTGCCCAGCGCAGCGCGCGTTGCGCTGCGGACCAGGCGCCCCACAATCGGCCCAGCCGTGTCAGCCCGCGACCGGGCTTGAGCGCCACCCACGCAGCCGCAATACCCGCTGCAAGAAGGGGCTTGCGCTGCAGCCACCTCAGTGCATCCACGCCGCGGTCCGCGCAGGCCAAGGGCACCTTAAGGGGCTGCAGTTGGTGACCCACGGTGGCGCGCAAGCGGGCGCTATGGGCCAGCAAACGGTCTTGGCGGGCTTGTATGCCGGGCTTGGTCATTGCCACTTCAGCCGGGTTTGCCAGGGCTTGACGCCGCATCGCGGTCGCGCTGCAACTCGGTCACGCTGGCGTGGAACAGGCCAGACGGGCTGCGCAAACGGCGCCGGGCCTGGGACAAAACCCCCATTCCAGCGGCCAAAAATACCACCGCCGCACCCACCAAGGCTCCGGTACGGTAAACGTCCCATAGCAGCAACACCAGCGTTGCGCACAGCAGCACCAGCCCCAGCCCCAGCAAGACCAGCGACAAGGCGCCAAGCCACAGCGCGGTCAAGAGGCGCTGTTTTTCAAACTCCAGCTCCGTACCTAACAGTGCCAGGCGCACCTGGGCCATGTCCAGCAGAGTGGCCAACACGCGGCTGATCGACGCCCAGATCCCGGTATTTTTTTGGTGATCCATAGGGCAGCAGGCGCTTTAGCGTCGCGAAATAAGCAATCCCACCACCAGCCCCACACCGGCCGCGATACCCACCGCTTTCCAGGGGTTCTCGTGCACAAACTCGTCAGTGGCGTGCCCAGCGGCTTTGGCGCGCGCAATGGCGGCGTCTTGCAAATGGTGCAATTCTTCGGTGGCCTCGGCCAAGCGGGCCTGAACGCGCGCGCGCACACCGGCCGCACTTTCTCCGACCTGGTCTGCGGTCATACGCAACATTTCCTGCGCATCATCAATGACCACGCGTAAGTCGGCCATCAACTTGGCTTTTTGGTCTGCGTTCATGGACAGCATAAAAATTCTCCTTCGGTACCGTGGTGATGAAGCAGCCAGTCTAGTCTGCGCGCTAGGGGTGGGGCTTGATCGCTATCAAGCTTACGGGGATTTTCAAGTTGCACAGGCAGACCCAGCGCCCAGCCTGCGAAAATACCCGCTTATCCCACCTCCACACCGGACACTCCATGCCACTGATACCCGCCACCATCCTGACCGGCTTTCTCGGCGCGGGCAAAACCACCGTTCTCAAACGCATTCTCACCGAGGCGCACGGGCAAAAAATCGCCGTCATCGAAAACGAGTTTGGTGAGGAAAACATCGACAGTGAAATCCTGGTCTCGGACACCACCGAGCAAATCGTGCAGATGAGCAACGGCTGCATTTGCTGCACCATCCGCGAGGACCTGCGCGCGACCTTGCGCGACCTGGCCGAGAAAAAGCGCAAAGGCGAGCTTGATTTTGACCGCGTGGTGATAGAGACCACCGGTCTGGCAGACCCAGGACCGGTGGCGCAAACCTTTTTCATGGACGACGAGGTGGCCGAGTCTTACCTGCTCGACGCCATTCTGACCCTGGTAGACGCCAAACACGCGCCCGAGCAGCTGGACGACCGCCAAGAAGCGCGCCGCCAGGTGGGCTTTGCGGACCAGATTTTCATCAGCAAGTCCGAGCTGGTGTCGGCCCAAGACCTGCAAGCCCTGCAACACCGCCTTAAACACATGAACCCGCGCGCGCCGCAGCATACGGTGCACTTTGGCGATGTGGCCATTAAAGACTTCTTCGACCTGCGCGGCTTCAACCTCAATGCCAAACTCGACATCGACCCCGACTTTCTGAGCGCACCGGAACATGATCACAACCATGACCACGATCACCACCATGGCCATGACCACGGCGAAGCCTGCGACCACCCCTCGCACGCCCACGGCGCCCACGGCGACCACAGCGGCCACCACCACCACCATGTGGATGACGACGTCAAAAGCTTTGTCTTCAAGTCCGAGCGCGCCTTCGACCCGGCCAAGCTGGAAGACTTTTTGGGTGCCATCGTCAACATCTATGGCCCGCGCATGCTGCGCTACAAAGGCGTTCTTTATATGCAGGGCAGCGAACGCAAAGTGATCTTCCAAGGCGTGCACCAGCTCATGGGCAGCGACTTGGGGCCTGCCTGGGCGGCGGGGGAGACCAAAAACAGCAAACTGGTTTTTATTGGCATTGACTTGCCCAAAGACATCTTGCTGCAAGGAATGGAGCAGGCCCTGGTCTGAATTTCAGCGACAATGCAGCATTTGGTGCACCGCAGCATATTGTCCGCGGGGCGTTTTCACCCTTTCTTCGTGGGAAAACAAATGTTTGCATCGCTTCTGCAGTTTATGGGCTTTCCCGCTGGCAAGCCTGTACACTCCCGCGCCGAAGAGGCTGGCACGGCCCGCCCAAACGATACGGGCCATGCCGCAAGCCCAGATCCCAAACCCCGTGTTTCTGTTAGGAGACCAGTTGTGAACGCCAAGACCGTAACGCCCGCCAAG
>CAIYQF010000132.1 GCA_903928325.1 uncultured beta proteobacterium
AGCCCCAGAGAGGCCGTCCTTGGCGTGACAGGCGCCACAGGTCAATTGGGATCGCAGCGCCTTAGCGCCAAACAAGTAGGGCGAATGGAATGCAACAAGCCCGAGGGCCACGTCGGGCGACAAACGCAACACGCCCGGGCCCCCCGCGCAGGCCTCCCGCTCAAGCCAAGTCGTCATGCGTACCGGCTGTCGCGGTGGCTCCCCGGCAAGTGCCTCACGCGGCAGCAGCAGGGTCTGCGCCAGGAACATGCTTATAAAACAACCCGGCAACGCCAGCGCCACCTGTTTCCAGGTTCCAGGGCGGTGCGACACGGTTTTCACGGTTAAGCAGGTCAACCACATGGGTCAAGTATCACACAGCGCCGCAGACCGCAAGGTGAACCACTTGCCTACAGAGTGTGCGCACCTGACACAGGTCTGCGCCTCAGCCCACCGTCTGGTAGTACAAATTCTGCGGGTGCTTGGCCTGGGCAAAAAACACCCAGCGCTCGGCGATCAGCGAGGGCGCCTGCAGCGCCGACGCCAGCACCCAGGGCCACAGCGCAGCGCTGGAAAACGCGCACCAGGCCAGCACCAGCGGCAGCACAAAAAGACCCAAGGAAAATGCCCAGCGCAGATTCCCCACAACGGCCTGGCTGGCGCCATGGAAAAACTCGCGGGTGTTAAAAGCCCCGGCCGACATGCCCATGGACTTTTGCACCAGTTTGGGCGATTGGATGCCCGTGGCCGATTGCAGGGTGGAGATGCCGCGCAAGTCCGCATTGCGGCGCAGGCTGGCCCAGCGACTCAAGCCCGCCAGCAGGGTGATCTCGGTCGCCCACGGCGTCAGCACCTGGAGCAGCGCGTTTTGGTTCGCCAGTGCGGCCAGCGCGCAGGCCAGCATGCTGCCCGAGGACAGGCCGATCAGCGTGAAGTTGGCCACCGTAAGCCAGTGCGCCCATTCCTGGATAAAGCGCAGGCAGGCGTAAATCATGGCCGTGCAGTACCACAGCAGCAAGGCGCCCAGCACCACCAAGAGTGGCAAAGCCTGCGCCCAAACGCCAGTGACACCCAGCCACAAAGACAGCCACCAGGCGCCCACCAGGCCAATAAAGGCAGGTAGCACGATGACCTCGCGCGACATCCACGAGGTGCGCCACATCAGCACCGCACGCCAGGCGCGCATCTTGTGGCCCAGGTGCAAAAACGAGGCGCCCAGCCCGGCGATTAGCAGCAGTTCGCCCAAGGCCAAGGCTTGCAGCACAAAAGCGGCGTCCATGGCCACACCGGCAAGTAGCGCCAGTGACAGCGCCACCACAAGGCCTTGTGCGGCACCGGCCAAAGTGGTGAAAAACAGGATTGAAAAAGCGGGATGCATGGCGGGTTACTCCTGGGTGCTGGAGCGCCACACGGCGGGCGTGGGCTTTGGCTCTACTGCCACCGCCGCGTGCGCCATGGGGGTGATCTGGCGCGGCAAATACTGGTTGGCCGGGCTGGTTTCCCACTCGGGCATGAGCGAATACCCCCCGCGCTCGCGAATGGCGATGCTCACCTCGGAGTTCGGGTCTTTCACGTCGCCAAACAGGCGGGCGTTGGTGGGGCAGGCCTTCACGCAGGCGGGCTTGCGGTCCTCGACTGGCAGCGCTTCGTCGTAAATGCGGTCCACGCACAGCGTGCACTTGGTCATCACCTGGCGCTCTTCGTCGATTTCGCGCGCGCCGTAGGGGCAGGCCCAGGCGCAGTATTTGCAGCCTATGCACTTGTCGTAGTCCACCAGCACGATGCCGTCCTCGGCGCGCTTGTAGCTCGCACCCGTGGGGCAGACCGGCACGCAGGGCGGGTCTTCGCAATGCAGGCAGCTTTTGGGAAAGTGGATGGTGTCGATGCCCGGAAACTCGCCTGCCTCATAGGTTTGCACGCGGTTGAAAAACGTGCCCGTAGGGTTGGCGCCGTAGGGCGCAAAGTCAGCCAGGGGACCTGCGCTGCCCGAGGTGTTCCATTGCTTGCAGGAGGTGACGCAGGCGTGGCAGCCCACGCAGACATTGAGGTCAATCACCAGCGCAAGCTGCTTGGCCAGGGTTTCGCCTTGCTCGGCGCGTACGCGCTTGGGCGCAGGCGACGGCGACGGCGACGGCGACGGCGTTGGCGTGGCGCTGCGCGCGCCGGGGCTGCTTTCCACCAGCTGGGATTGCAGCAAATCTTTGAGCCACTGAATCATGGTTTTTTGCCTCCGGCCTTCTTCTTGCCCGCAAAGTAAGTCAGCACCTGCGCCGCCTTGCCCACCACGCCGGGGACGGCGGGCATGCTGGCGATTCGCGGGAACGTCTCTTGCGGCTCTTCGGGGTCTGCGGGGCGAATGCGCACGCGCACGTCGTACCAGCCGGCCTGGCCGGTAATGGGGTCGGAGTTGCTGATGCGCCCGCTGGCCGTGCCTTGCATGGGCAGCTCTTCGGAAATCAGGTGGTTGAGCAAAAAGCCCTTGCGCGCTTCGTCGGCGCCAGGGGCGAGCTGCCAGGCGCCGTCGGCTTTGCCAATGGCGTTCCAGGTCCAGACCGTGCCGGGTTCTACCGCCTCGCTGTAGCGCAGCATGCAGCGCACCTGGCCCCATTGGCTTTCCACCCAGGCCCAGCCGCCGTCGGCAATGCCTGCGGCCTGTGCGGTGCGCGGGTTCACATGCAGGTAGTTGTGGCTGTGGATCTGGCGCAGCCAGGCGTTTTGCGAATCCCAGGAGTGGTACATGGCCATGGGACGCTGGGTAATGGCGTTGAGCGGATAGGCCGCCAGATCGGTGGCGTCTTCTTCCAGCGGCGCGTACCAAAAGGGCAGCGGGTCGAAATAGGTGTTGATGCGCGCGCGCAGGTGCTCGGGCGGTTGGCGGCCTTCGGTTTTGCCCTGGGCGGCCAGGCGAAAGGCTTGCAGCGTGTCGGAATAAATGGCGAGCTGCACCGGGTCGTTTTTCTGGCGCCAGCCTTTGTCCTTGGCAAAGTCCAGATATTCCCGGTTCCAGTTGCGCATGTAGTGCATGGTCTCGGGCATGTGGTACTGGAACACGCAGTCATTCTTCTCGTAGGCCTCCCACTGCTTGGGGTTGGGCTCGCCGCGCAGGTGTTCGTCGCCATTTTTGCCGCGCCAGCCCATCAAAAAGCCAATGCCGGATTGGGGCTGAAAGTTCACCACAAAGTCCGGGTAGCCGGTGAACTTGCGCCCCCCCTCGGGCGTGGTGAAAGCTGGAAACTTCAGGCGCCCGGCCAGTTCGATCAGCACCTCCTGGAACGGCCGGCATTCGCCCAGCGGTTTCACCACCGGAATGCGCACCGAATCCACCGGGCCGTCAAATTCCGAGATCGGCCGGTCCAGCATGCCCATCACGTCGTGGCGTTCCAGATAAGTCGTATCCGGCAGCACCAGATCGGCAAAGGCCACGGTCTCGCTCTGGAAGGCGTCGCAAACGACGATGAAGGGAATCACGTGCTCACCCTTCTCGTCCTTGCGGTTGAGCATCTCGCGCACGCCCATGGTGTTCATGGAACTGTTCCAGGCCATATTGGCCATGAAAATCATCAGCGTGTCGATGCGGTAGGGGTCGCCCTTGGCCGCGTTGGTGATCACGTTGTGCATCATGCCGTGGGCCGACAGCGGATGCTCCCACGAGAAGGCGTGGTCAATGCGGATGGGCGTGCCGTCGGGGTTGATGGCCAGCTCGTCCGGGTGAGCGGGGAAACCCAGCGGCGCGGCGTTGAGCGGCGTGTTGGGCTGGATCATCTCGGGCGAATTGAAGGCGCGGTAATTGGGCACGATGTGGCGCGGGTAGGGCGCTTTGTGCCGAAAGCCGCCGGGTGCGTCGATGGTGCCCAGCACGCTCATGAGCACCGCCAAAGCGCGTACGGTTTGGAAGCCGTTGGAGTGTGCCGCCAGACCGCGCATGGCGTGGAAAGCC
>CAIYQF010000133.1 GCA_903928325.1 uncultured beta proteobacterium
CGGACTGGCGCTGGTTGCTTGAGCGCTCGGACAGCCCCTGGTACCCGTCGGCGCAGCTGTACCGCCAAGACAGCAGCATGCGCTGGGCGGGCGTGCTGCAGTGCCTTCGCGATGATGTGTTGAAACGGTTATGAAGCCCGCCCGCCCAATGTCTGCCAGCACCAACCCCGCGCTGTTGGCGCAGGCGATTGACCTTCACCAGCAAGGCCAGTTGCGCCAGGCCGAGGCGCTGTACCTGGCCATCTTGCAAACCGAGCCGCGCAACGCAGATGCCTTGCACCTGCTGGGTGTGCTGGCGGCGCAGTCGGGCGCGCACCAGCTCGCTGCTGACCGCATTGCGCAAGCCATTGCCATCCACCCGAACGACGTGACGTTTTATATGAACCGCAGCCTGGCCCTGCAGACTTTGGGGCAGTGGGAGCAGGTCCTAGATTGCTTGGACCAGGCGATTGGCATCCAGCCAGACCACGCGCCAGCCCATTACACCCGCGGTGTTGCACTGCAAGAGATTGGTCGGCCATCCGATGCGGTAGCCAGCTACGACCATGTGCTGCGGCTGCAACCCCAGTACGCGCAGGCCTGGGCCAATCGAGGCATCGCGCTCAAGGCGACGCAACAGGTGGAAGCTGCAATCGACAGCTATACCAATGCGGTTCAATGCAACCCGCAGGATGCCCAGAGCTACTACAACCGGGCCATTTCGCTCCAGGAGCGCAAGCAGCACCAGGCGGCAGTGGCCAGCTACGACCTGGCGATCGGTCTGGCGCCGGACTTTGCACCGGCGCATTTCAATCGGGGTTTGGCGCTGATGGAGCAGTCGCAATGGGAGGCTTGTATCGCAGCGTTCGACCAAGCCATCGCTCTGGCGCCCGACTTTGCCGACGCTTATAGCAACCGGGCCATCGCGCTGCAGGCCGTCGGGCGGTTGGAGGCTGCGGTGGACAGTTATGGCCAGGCCATTGGCATCCAACCCCTTTCTGCACAGGCCCATAACAACCTGGGCGTCGCCCTCAAAGACCTCAAGCGAACCGCCATGGCTGTCGCCAGATTTGACAAGGCCATTGCCATCCATCCCGCCTATTACGAGGCCCACAACAACCAGGGCAATGCTCTGCGCGAGCAGCGGCAAACGCAGGTCGCCATTGCCAGCTATAACGAGGCCATTCGCATCAAGCCCGACTACGCACAGGCCTACAGCAACCGGGGAATTGCCCACAAAGAGCTACAACAACTTGACGCTGCCCTAGCCAGCTACGACCAAGCCATTGCCCTGGAGCCCGGCTACGCCGACGCGTACTGGAACAAGGGCATAGCGCTGCTCTTGGGGGGCGACTTTGCACGCGGTTGGCCGCTGTATGAATGGCGCCACAAGGCACTGGAGTCCACCCACCCCCAGCGCCAGTTCGGCCAGCCCCTGTGGCTGGGACAAGGCGGCTTGCAAGGCAAAACCCTGCTGCTGCACAGCGAACAAGGTCTAGGCGACACCCTGCAATTCATCCGCTACGCACCCTTGCTGGCAGAGCAGGGCGCGCGCGTGGTGGTGGAGCTGCCCCGGGCGCTGATGGCCTTGCTGGCCGGTATGCAGGGCGTAAGCCAGTTCATTGAACAGGGCCAGGTGCTGCCCGCCTATGACTACCATTGTCCCTTGCTCTCGCTGCCCCTGGCCTTTGGCACCACGCTGGCCAGCATTCCGGCGCCAGCGGCCTACGTGCGCAGCCTGCCATCCAAGCGCGCACAGTGGGCCGCCACTCTGGGCGCCAAGACCGGATTGCGCATAGGCATTGCCTGGAGCGGCAGCACCGGCCACAAAAATGACCACAACCGCAGCATCACCCTGGCCGAACTGCTGCAGCACCTGCCCCCGGGCCCGCAGTATGTCAGCCTGCAAAAAGAGCTGCGCGAAGTCGACCAGGCCACCTTGCAGGCCAACCCCCAGCTACGCCACTTTGGGCCTGATCTGGTGGACTTCACCGACACAGCGGCGTTGTGCGAATTGATGGACGTGGTCGTTAGCGTAGACACCAGTGTGGCGCACCTCAGTGCTGCGCTGGGGCAAACCACCTGGGTGCTCTTGCCCTACAGTCCGGACTGGCGCTGGTTGCTTGAGCGCTCGGACAGCCCCTGGTACCCGTCGGCGCAGCTGTACCGCCAAGACAGCAGCATGCGCTGGGCGGGCGTGCTGCAGTGCCTTCGCGATGATGTGTTGAAACGGTTATGAA
>CAIYQF010000134.1 GCA_903928325.1 uncultured beta proteobacterium
CCACCCGGTACCCTTTGCATTTGGGCCTGACCGAGGCCGGTATGGGCACCAAGGGCACTGTGGCGTCTAGCGCGGCGCTGGCGGTACTGCTGCAAGAGGGCATTGGCGACACGATTCGCGTGTCGCTTACCCCAGCGCCCGGTGAGTCTCGCAACCAGGAGGTGGTGGTCGCGGCCGAAATTTTGCAGGCGCTGGGCCTGCGGTCGTTTGTGCCCAGCGTGACCGCCTGCCCAGGGTGCGGTCGCACCACCAGCACCACGTTCCAAGAGCTGACGCAACAAATTGACAACTTTCTACGCGACCAAATGCCGGTATGGCGCACTCGCTACCCAGGGGTTGAAACGCTGAAAGTGGCGGTCATGGGTTGCATCGTCAATGGCCCGGGCGAGAGCAAGCACGCCGACATCGGCATCAGCCTGCCCGGCACGGGCGAGGCGCCAGCCGCCCCGGTATTCATAGACGGCGAAAAGCGCATGACCTTGCGCGGCGACGCCATAGCTACTGACTTTCAGGCAGTGGTCGAGAACTACATCCAACAACGCTTTGGCGCTGCGGCAACGTAAGCGCACGACGGATTCCCATATGACTGAAGCAAACGCGCCACGCAAGGCGGAAAAACTCATGGCCGTCAAGGGCATGAACGATATATTGCCGCCCGACTCGGCACGCTGGGAGGCGCTCGAAGAGCGCGTGCGTGCGCTGATGCGCCGCTACGCCTACGAAAACATCCGTACGCCTATCGTCGAACCGACCGCCTTGTTCGTGCGCGGCTTGGGCGAGGTGACCGACATCGTTGAAAAAGAGATGTATTCGTTTGGGGACCGGCTCAACGGCGAGCAACTCACGCTGCGGCCTGAAAACACTGCGGGCGTGGTGCGTGCCGTTGTAGAACACACGCTGCTCTACAACGGTGGAAAGCGCCTGTATTACTTTGGCCCGATGTTCCGCCACGAGCGGCCCCAGCGTGGACGCTACCGGCAGTTTCACCAAGTAGGCGCCGAGGCGCTGGGTTTTGGCGGACCGGAGGTGGATGCCGAATTGATTCTCATGGCACACGCCTTGTGGAAGGAACTGGGCATTGACGGCGTGGAGTTGCAAATTAACAGTTTGGGCCAGCCCAACGAGCGTAATTTGCACCGCGCAGCGTTGATTGCGCACTTTGAGGCCCACGTTGAGGTACTCGACCCCGAATCGCGCCGACGCCTGCACCTCAACCCGCTGCGCCTGCTCGATAGCAAGAACCCCGCGTTGCAGGAAGTGATTGAGGCGGCGCCGATGTTGATGGATTTTCTGGGCGACGCGTCAAAGGCCCACTTGGACACGGTGCTTTCCATTCTTGACGCCAACCAGGTGGCATATTCGATGAACCCGCGCCTGGTACGCGGAATGGACTATTACAACTTGACGGTTTTTGAGTTCGTGACCACGCAGTTGGGCTCGCAAGGCACGATTTGCGGCGGCGGGCGCTATGACTATTTGATCGAACAAATTGGTGGCAAACCCGCGCCCGCCGTGGGATGGGCCATGGGCATCGAGCGGGTGCTGGAGTTGCTGCGTGCGCAAGAGGAGTCGTTTGCCATGCCGGTGCTCGACGTCTACGCGGTCATTCCCGATGTTGCGGCATTGCCCCAGGCCGCTGCCTGTCTGCAAAACTTGCGTGGCGTTGGGGTCTCTGCGCTCATGCATGCCCGTGGCGAGTCCGGCATGGCCAGTATGAAGGCCCAATTCAAAAAAGCCGACGCCTGCGGCGCACGCTACGCCCTTGTGTTTGGCGCCGATGAGCTGGCGCAGGGCTGCGTCACCGTCAAAGCGTTGCGCGATCCGGCTGAACCCCAACGCACGTTGGCACTGGATCAGTGGGCCGATTGGAGCAAGAGCCTACAATCCGCCGCTTAAACCGGATACCGCCATGGCAAATCAACTCGACCTTGAAGAACAAGAACAACTCGACCAACTCAAGCATTTCTGGAACCAATACGGCAACCTGATCACTTGGGTGTTGGTCGCAGTTTTGGCGTCGGTGGCGTCATGGAACGGCTACCACTACTGGAAACGCAGCCAGGCAGCGCAGTCTGCTGCCATGTTTGATGAAATGGGTAAATCCGTCGCGGGTGGCGATTTGGCCAAAGCGCAACGGACTTTTACCGACATGCAAGATCGCTACGCTGGCTCGACCTACACCCACCAGGCGGGCTTGGCACTGGCAAAAATGGCCGCTGACGCTGCAAATCTCGATGCTGCCAAAGCCGCCTTGCAATGGGTTGCAGAAAAAGCCAACGACGAAGGTTATGCCGCAGTAGCCCGACTGCGACTGGCCAATGTTTATGTGGACACCAAAGCCTACCCCGAGGCCCTCAAGACACTCGACGGGGTAAAAAATGAGGCCTTCGATGCATTGGTGGCCGATCGCAAAGGCGACGTACTGCTGCTTCAGGACAAAAAAACCGAGGCTAAGGAGGCGTATTTGTTGGCCTTCAAAAAACTTTCGGCGGACGCACCTTACCAACGCTTGCTGCTTGTCAAGCTCAACGCCTTAGGGGTGGACCCTCAGGTTGGTGCGGGGCTTGAGGACAAAGATGGCTCGAAAGGCAAGCCCTGATGTTGTTTTGTTTGCCCAAGCCCCCGCTCTTGCGGATGGCTGCTTGTTTGTTCATCGCCTTGGGGCTTGTGGCATGTGCGGGTACTGAAAAGCCTAAACCCACTGCCCTGGAAGCCAACCCCGCAACCCTGCGCGTGAAAGAGGTCTGGCGTGTGGCGTCCGGCCCCAGTGCCGCGCCGCTGGAGATGCGCGTCGTCGGCGAGCGCGTGTTGGTGGCGTCTTCCCAGGGTGAAATCACGGCAATTGACGCAGCCTCGGGACTGCCAAGCTGGAAATCCGCGTTGACGACGGCGCTGAGCGCTGGCATCGGAACCGATGGTGACTATGTGGCGGTGGTGACCCGAGACAACTACCTGGTGGTTTTGCGCGAAGCCAAAGAAATATGGCGTCAAAAGCTCGCTTCGGTCACCTTAACCGCACCTTTGGTGGCTGGGGCCCGGGTGTTTTTGGTGTCAGCGGACCGCACCGTACTGGCGTTTGACGCCGGTACCGGGCGCAAGCTGTGGACCCAGCAGCGCTCGGGTGAATCTTTGCTTTTGGGGCAGGCCGGTATTTTGATGGCCATGGGCGATACGCTGGTTACCAGCCAAAGCGGTCGTCTGGTCGGTTTGAATCCGCAAAATGGTTCCGTTCGCTGGGACGTTTCGGTGGCGGTGGGGCGTGGTGTTAACGAGGTAGAACGCCTGGTTGACCTGGTTGCGGGAACCAGTCGCATGGGAGACGAGCTGTGCGTGCGTGCTTTTCAAACCTCCGTCGCTTGTGTGGACACTGCGTCTGGCAAAACCCGCTGGACCAAGTCCGCGTCTGGCGCCACAGGACTGGGTGGCAATACGGTTGCAATTTTTGGGACCGAGAGCGACGGCAAAGTGCTCGCGTGGCGGCGCTCTGATGGTGAGCGCCTTTGGGGCAGTGAGAAGTTGCGTTTTCGCGGGCTTAGTGCGCCACTTGCTGCGAGTGGCGCCTTGGTGCTGGGTGATGCGCAAGGGGTTGTTCACTTCTTGTCATTGCAAGATGGGGCACTTCTTACGCGCTTGGCAACCGACGGTTCACCGGTTGTGGGTAGTCCGCTTTGGGTTGCAAACACCTGGGTTGTGGTCACCCAAAGTGGCGCTGTGATTGGGTTTCGGCCTGAATAAATAGGCACATTTCCCTCATCCATGAAACCTGTCATCGCCCTGGTCGGTAGGCCCAATGTGGGCAAATCCACCCTGTTCAATCGCTTGACCAAAACGCGCGACGCAATCGTTGCTGAATATGCGGGGCTAACGCGCGACCGCCACTACGGCAACGCCAAACACGGCAAGCACGAGTTCATTGTGGTCGACACCGGCGGCTTTGAGCCAGATGCCGCTGACGGTATTTACAAAGAAATGGCCAAGCAAACCCGGCAGGCCGTGGCCGAGGCCGACGTGGTTTTGTTTGTGGTTGATGCGCGCGGCGGCGTGTCTGCGCAAGACCATGAAATTGCAAAGTACCTGAGGCGTTTGGGTAAGTCGGCATTTGTAGTGGCTAACAAGGCCGAGGGCCTGACCGACGGCGTGCACTTCAGCGAATTTTTCGAACTCGGTTTGGGTGCGGTAATACCTATTTCTGCGGCCCACGGTCAAGGCATCAAGCCCTTGATCGACCAGGTGCTCGCGCCGCTGGCAGTGGCCATGGAAGCGACCGAAGAAGAAACCGCCCCCGGAACCATTAAATTGGCGGTGGCGGGGCGGCCCAACGTGGGCAAATCTACGCTGATCAACACCTGGCTCGGGGAAGAGCGATTGGTCGCGTTTGACCTGCCGGGCACGACGCGTGATGCCATTGCGGTGCCTTTTGAGCGTGGCGGGCAAAAGTTTGAACTGATCGACACCGCGGGTTTGCGGCGTAAAGGCAAGGTCTTTGAAGCGATAGAAAAGTTTTCGGTTGTCAAGACCTTGCAGGCCATTGAATCGGCCAATGTCGTCTTGTTGCTCATCGATGCGATACAAGGCGTTACGGACCAAGATGCGCATATTGCTGGGTACATCCTGGAGTCCGGTCGCGCGGTGGTGGTGGCGATCAACAAATGGGACGCAGTTGACGAGTACCAACGCGAGTTGGTCAAGCGATCCTTGGAAACCCGATTGGGTTTTCTCAAATTTGCAGCTCTGCACCCGATATCGGCTACCAAGCGCCAGGGGCTTGGCCCGGTATGGGACTCGATTGCCCAAGCGCACCGCTCTGCCAACCGCAAAATGCCAACGCCTGTGCTCACACGTCTGTTGCTCGAAGCCGTGCAGTTCCAAACGCCCAAGAAAACCGGCATGTACCGGCCTAAGCTGCGCTACGCTCACCAGGGCGGCATGAACCCTCCCATCATCATCATCCACGGCAACTCACTAGAGCACGTAACCGACGCATACAAGCGCTTTCTGGAAGGGCGCTTTCGCAAGGAATTTGACCTGGTCGGAACGCCCTTGCTGATCCAAATGAAATCATCGGCTAACCCGTATTCCGACAAAGATTAGTTTTTTTGCAGACCCTATGGCGCCAGCCGAATCTCCTTAGTTCGAGAATGCCAAAATTGCAATGTGGTATCGTCGCCGGTCACCCATTCCAACACGGAACATATCGTGAATAACAAAAGTCAACTCCTCCAAGACCCCTTTCTAAACGCCTTGCGCCGCGAGCACATTCCTGTTTCGGTGTATTTGGTCAACGGCATCAAATTACAGGGTCAAATCGAGTCCTTTGACCAGTACGTGGTGCTGCTTCGCAATACCGTGACGCAAATGGTCTACAAGCATGCGATCTCGACCATTGTTCCTGGCCGCGCAGTCAATTTTGCGGCCCCTGGTGCCGACGAGGCGCCGGCCGCTTAAGGCTGCGTTCGAGCGCCCGATCGGCGCACATCGGCCGCATATACGCCTATTTACGATTTGAATTCCTCGATACCGGTTGCATCCGCACGGACCATTTTGGTGGGAGTGGATTTGGGCTTGCCCCATTTCGACAAATACCTGGAAGAACTCGGCTTGCTGGCGCAAACCGCTGGGCTTGAGCCGGTCGCATCGATTACCTGCAAGCGCAGGGCGCCGGACGCGGCCCTTTTTGTGGGCACGGGTAAGGCCGACGAGATCAAATTGTTGGCGCAGCAGCACGGCGCGCAAGAAATTTTGTTTGACCAAAGCCTCAGCCCTGGCCAACAGCGCAACCTTGAACGGCGACTGGAAATGCCAGTAAACGACCGGACCTACTTGATTTTGGAAATTTTTGCCCAGCGCGCCCGCAGCCATGAAGGCAAACTGCAGGTAGAGCTGGCGCGACTGCAGTACCTGAGCACCCGCCTGGTGCGCCGTTGGTCCCACCTAGAACGCCAGCGCGGCGGTATAGGTACCCGGGGTGGTCCGGGTGAGACGCAAATTGAGTTGGACCGCCGCATGATCGCTACGACCATCAAGCGCACCAAAGAGCAACTCAGCAAGGTCAAGCGCCAACGCCAAACCCAGCGCAAGCAGC
>CAIYQF010000135.1 GCA_903928325.1 uncultured beta proteobacterium
CATCGCTGCTGCGCGCGCAGAGCCGCTTGCTGCCACTGCAACCGATGCCCTGCCTGGAGTTCCCCAAGAAGCCGCGATGCCCAAGGTGCATGGATTTGACTTGCCGGTGGACAATCTTCACGCTGTCGCACAAACGTCAGGTTTGCAGTGGGTCAACTCGGACCCAGCGCGTGTGGCTGCTGTACAAGCAGCTATTGCTGCCGAAGCAGCGCCCGCGCGTGTCGTGCGCGAACGCCCCGCCCCGGTGATAGTTCAGGAGTCGGCGCTGGTGTTGGTGGAAACCAAACGGGACCTGCGCGCGCTGGAAGTCCCCATGGACTCAGCCCCAAAAACGCCGGTTTAAAGTTAGGCAACCGGGGCGTTCGCCCCATGAAAAAGGACACCGAGGTGTCCTTTTTTGTTGGCGCGACCCGTCAGCGGCGCCGCTGCGGGGGGCTTTAGGTGCGCTGGCGGGACACAGCATCCAAGGCCCGCTGCGCGTCTTGCTTGAGCTCCAAGTCCGCGCACACGGCTATGCACTGGCGTAACAGGTGCTGGGCTTTGCCCCACAGACTTAGACGCGCGCACATCACACCGGCGAGGTACTGCAACAACGCATCGCGCGGGTCTGCCATTTGAGCCGACTCGATACGTGCCAGCCATTTAGCATCCGGTGCGCCGTCCTGCTGACTAAAACCAGCCTCCAACACACGCACCAAACGCAGGCGCTGCACGTCTGTCAGTGCCTGAGGGCCACTGACCATGCGCTCCCAGACCGGCAGCAGCCAGAGCCGGGACTGAGCAGCCTCGCCTGCCTTGGCCAGCCAATGGCGTGCCGCGCCCAGTGCGACATCGGGCAAAGCGCGCTCGGCGGCGTCCAGCAGACTCCAAGCATGGCTGATCTGAGCCGGATCTTTAGCCGCCAACAACAGCTCCAAGGCCAGGGCCTGCGTGATACTGACCCCGCTGGCGGCGGCAATGGCGCGGTGCTTGATCAGCAAACGCGCCGTTTCCAGCGCCACAGCCGTTTGCCCTTGCATGCGTGAGACCCGAAAACGCAAGCGCAAGGCGACGGTACGCCGCGCCGCACCCTGGGGCAAGCGATCGAGCCACTGCATGGCATTAGCAGCGTCGTGGTCATCGAGGGCCCAGCGGGCAGCGCGTAAATACAAGCCTTCGTGCACACCGGATCCGTCAGGGTGGGCCAACACTTCCGTGGCCTTGTCGAAGTGCCCATCGCGCACCGTGCGGTCCTGCAGCGCATGGGCGCTTTCGGCCGCCAACAGATGCAACATGGACTGCAGACGCATCGCGCGCGCGGGCGACTCGTCCTCGGAATCCGGTGCCAATTTGAGTGCGATCGCGTGCTCAGCGGCTTTGCGGGAGCGCACAAAACGTCCCGCCACCAGGTGCATCAAGGCCTCCACCAGTGCGGTTTGCACCAGGCGCTCTTTTTGCTGGAGGCGCCAGCGCCGCGCCTGGGCAGGGATGTTTGCAAATGCGAAGAACCCGCGCAGTGCCAGATGCAACAACACAAAGCATGCGGCAAGGGCAAGCAGCGCCAAATTGAGCGAGACGTCAATTCGGTAGGGTGGCCAGAAAAGCGTGACCGTGCCGGGATTTTCAGAGGCAAATAGGGCGCTCGCTGACGCTATACCAAAAAGCGCCGCTAACCACAGAACTGCACGCATCGCGTTAACGCCCGGCCGCAGCGGTGGACAGCGCGGCCAAGGTCTCATCCACCCGAGGAAGCTCCAGCGCGCGCATCTTGACCTGAACATCCTTGAGCAAGGCTTGGGCGGTTTGGGTCTTACGCGAACCGGGCGAGAAATAACGCCCCAGCACCAGCGTTGCCGTGGCCAGGTCCGCACGGGCGGGTTCGATCTGGCGCGACAAGAGCCCCAGACGCGCGTTCAAGATCCGCAACTTGAGGTTTTCACGCAAAAAGAAGGACTGGTCTGGCGACAACAGCGCCGCGTCCGGCTCGGAAATATGGCTCACGCGCACCAAACTTTTGATCTCCTCCCGAATTTCAACACCCATGCGTAGCCACCACTGCGACACCGCTTCTTCGGGCTTGCGCGCCAGGGGCTCGGCCACCCGCGCCTGCCCCACCGCATTGGCGATGGGCAAATCGTCAGCCAACAAGGCCAGCTCGTCGAGTTGGACCAACAAGGACGGTGTGTCCGACAACACGGTGGCCTGAATGCGGGCCACATCTTTGGCAATGGCACGTTGCAAAGGCGCCAAGCGGGGTTGGGCGGCGCGCGCCAAACGTGTCTCCGCACTTTTGAGTGCTGCCAGCAAAGGGGCCACACTGCCGGTGAGTTGGGCTTGTTGCTGGGCCAACAGCAAAGCCGATTCAATGTCCACCACCAAATTTTCGTCGCGCGAGCGCGACAAGCTTTGGATCAGCTCCTCCACCTGGGTGCGCTGCAGGGCGACTTCGCTGAGCTTGGCGTCCGTAACCGCCAGTTTTGCCGCCGTCTCCAGCGCCAGGTCTTGCGCCTGGCGGGCCGTACCCACAGCCTGGGTGGCCTGCCCGACCGATTCGGCACTTTGGCGCGCCAACATCTCTTGCATCGCCAACACCTTCTGCCATAAAAGCCCGGTGGACAACAAGGCTGCCAATGCCACCAAGGCTGCGCCGTACCACCACCGCGGGCTTGGCGCCGCTGGCAAGGCCCCTATGGGTGCGGGCATGGTGGCGCTGGACTCCGGTGCGTCGGTTGGGATGGGCGTCATGCCAGAGATTCTATCGAGGCAGTGATATCGGCTAACAAGGGGCTTGATTCGAGCACCGTGCCAAAGCCCGCCGCACGCGCTGCCTTGGCAATGCGCGCATGCGTGGCCACGGCTTTGGCGTAGCCCCATGTCTGCGCAGGCAAGGATGCGGTTAGATTGTTCAACGCCTGGCCACTGCTGAGCAGCCACACCGATCCGTCGCATGCAGCCTGCCCAATCCAGGTGCGCTGCGCATCGGTCCAGACCGGCGCAGCGCGCGCGTAGGCCGCCACATAGTGCACCTGTGCACCAGCGGCAGCCGCCTGCTCGCCAAACCAGTCGCGCCCGGCACCCTGGGCACGGGGGCCGGTGGCGGCATCACTGCCGCGCACGATCAGCACCCGGTATCCCGTGCAAATGCGGTGGCGCACCTGTTGCCAAAGGGCTTCGGAATCAAATACCCGGCCCTCCAAAGGCGGGGCGTCAATCTGCTGCGCGCTGGCGCCCGCAGCCACCAGTGCCGCTTGGCTGCCTGGCCCCGTCACAAAGGCCCGCAAGCGGGCCTGCGCCCCTTGCAAAGGGTGGGCGAGCCCAGGTGGTTTTGCCGCAAAAAAATGCTCCACCGCATTGCCACTGACAAACAGCACGGCGTCAAACTGGTCCAGCGCCCCCCACACCCGGCGCAAAGCCACCGGGTCTGGCGCAGGACCGATGCAAATGAGAGGCAAGGCTACCGCGTCCATGCCGCGCAAACGCAGGTCGCCAACCCAGGCCAGCGCTTCGCGCTGCGGGCGGGTGACGATGACGCGGCGTGTAGAGGACATACGGAAAACTGGGTGGGCGCAAACGCTGTGCGCCCGTGGCTGGCGTGCCCTAGCGCTGCTGCGCGACAACGGCGCTTTGCAATGCGCGAGCCACCCTTTCGCCCAAGGCCACTGCTGCTTGAGCGTCCACGACCTGGGCCTGGTCCTGCACCTGAACCAAAGGATGCACGCCGTCTGGGTCGCCCCACGTGGCCTGCAACTGCAGCACATCACCGTTCAAGGTGGCATAGGCCGCCAGCGGCATGGAGCAACTGCCGCCCATGACGCGGCTGACCGCACGCTCGGCGCTGACCGCCAGGAGCGTCGGCGTATGCACCAGGTGCGCCAAGGCCTGGGCAACATCATCACGCCCCTGGGGAATTTC
>CAIYQF010000136.1 GCA_903928325.1 uncultured beta proteobacterium
CGGTATGCGGCTGTAGCTCAGTGGATAGAGTATTGGCCTCCGAAGCCAAGGGTCGTGGGTTCGATCCCCGCCAGCCGCACCAACCAAGGGCAACCGCGCTTCCGGCGTTGGGCGCAGTGGCCCCACTGGCTTTGGCTCAGTCACCCAGTACCGCTATCATCGCGCCTCATTTTGTAAGGCTCCATGGCAGGCATTCACATCACCGACATCGAATCGGCCATCAACTATTGGCGCGCCCACGCGCCCTCGCCTGACGGAGTGACCCTGCCCGCGCCCACCCGCGCGCTGGCCGAGGTCTACGCCACCATGGTGTTCCACCACGAAACCGAGGCCGATGAGGCCAGCATGCCGGCCAAGGCGCACGCCGCCTGGCTGCAGTGGTACGGCACCACGCCCGACACGCCCTGCATCGCCATATGCTCCACCAGCCAAGGGGATGAGGAATGCAAAGGCTGCGGGCGCAGCTTTTTTGAAGTGCAGCACTGGCCGCAGATGACGCCGGGCGAAAAGCGCGCCACTTGGCGGCGTATCACCTTGGAGTCCAGCGCCTGGCGCTTTAACAAATACGCAGAGCGCGCCGCCGAAGGCCCGCAGGAGCCCCGCTGATGGCCGCCCCCCGCTGGCGACCCAGCGCCACCGTGGCCGCCGTGATTGCGCACGAGGGCAAATTTTTGCTGGTCGAAGAGCACACGCCCGAGGGCCTGCGCCTGAACAACCCGGCCGGCCATCTGGACCCCGGTGAATCGCCCGCACAAGCCTGCGCCCGTGAAACGCTGGAAGAAACCGCTTATGCGTTTACGCCCGAGGCGCTGGTAGGTGTTTACCTGTCGCGCTTTGAGCGCGCGCCCAGTGCTGCGCGACCAAAAGGCGAGGACATCACCTACCTGCGCTTTGCTTTTTGCGGCACGCTAGGCGCCTTGGAGCGCGGGCGTCGGCTGGACTACGGCATTGTGCGCACCGTGTGGCTGAACGCCGACGAGGTGCGCGCCAGCGCCACTCGCCACCGCAGCCCGCTGGTGGTGCAGTGCATGAAGACTACCTGGCGAGCAAGCGCTACCCGCTGGAACTGGTGACCACCGACGCCAGCATTTACCGGGGGCGGTAGACCGCCTACCGACAGAACGAGACCCCGGCCTAAAATCGGTCGATGAACCTGCCAGTCGCCACCCCCGGAAAAAAACAACGCATCGTGGTCGGTTTGAGCGGCGGCGTGGACTCGGCGGTGACCGCTTATTTGCTCCAGCAGCAAGGCCATGAAGTGGTAGGCATCTTCATGAAAAACTGGGAAGACGACGACCGCGCGGCAGACGGCGCTCATCCCGACAGCGACCCCGGCTACTGCACCTCCAACATCGACTTTGTGGACGCCGCCGCCGTGGCCGACGTGCTGGGCATTGAAATAGAGCACGTCAACTTTGCCGCCGATTACAAAGACCGGGTGTTTGCCGAGTTTGTGCGTGAATACCAGGCCGGGCGCACGCCCAACCCGGACATCTTGTGCAACGCCGAGATCAAGTTCAAGGCCTTTTTGGACCACGCGCTACGCCTGGGCGCCGAAAAAATCGCCACCGGCCACTACGCCCGCGTGCGCCACAACCCGGCCACCGGCCTGCACGAACTGCTCAAGGGGCTGGACGCATCCAAGGACCAAAGCTATTTTTTGCACCGCTTAAACCAAGCGCAGCTGTCCAAAACCCTGTTCCCGGTGGGCGAGCTGCACAAGACCGAGGTGCGCCGCATCGCCGACGAGATCGGCCTGCCCAACGCCAAGAAAAAAGACTCGACCGGCATCTGCTTCATCGGCGAGCGGCCTTTCAGAGAGTTTCTTAACCGTTACATCGCCAAAGCCCCCGGCCCGA
>CAIYQF010000137.1 GCA_903928325.1 uncultured beta proteobacterium
GCAGGTGTTTCAGGGTGTCAATCAGCCGGTCGTTGTCGCGCTGGTGCAGGCCGATGCTGGGTTCGTCCAGCACATACATCACGCCGGTCAGGCCCGAGCCAATCTGGCTGGCCAGGCGGATGCGCTGGCTCTCGCCGCCGCTCAGCGTCTCGGCGCTGCGGTCCAGGCTGAGGTAGTTCAGGCCCACGTCGTTCAAAAATTTCAGGCGCAGGCCAATCTCGCGCACCACCTTGGCGGCAATCTCGCCCTTGGCGCCGTGCATGCTCAGGCCGCTGAAATAGGCATAAGCCTCGCGCAGCGTGCTGCGGCTGATCTCAAAAATCGCACGGGCTTGCGCACCTTCGCCCACCTTGACGTGACGCGCCTCAATGCGCAGGCGCGAACCGGCGCATTCCGAGCAGGGCTGGGTGCTGCGCAGGCGCGCCAGGTCTTCGCGCACCAGGTTGGATTCGGTCTCCTGGTAGCGCCGCTGCATATTGGGGATGATGCCCTCAAAGGGGTGTTTTTTGCCCTGCTTTTTGCCGGCCGTGGCGCTGCCGTCCGCAGCGGGCTGGCCGGGGTCGAGCAGGTAGCTGAATTTGATTTCTTCTGTGCCCGAGCCGTACAAAATCGCCTGGCGCACCGCCCCGGGCAAGGACTCAAAGGGCTGCTCCACGTCAAATTTGTAGTGCTTGGCCAGGCTTTCCAGCATGGAAAAGTAATAGGCGTTGCGCCTATCCCAGCCCTTGATGGCGCCACTGGCCAGGCTCAGGCTGGGGAATGCCACCACGCGGGCCACGTCAAACAAGTCGTGCTGGCCCAGGCCGTCGCAGGCCGGGCAGGCGCCCACCGGCGAGTTAAACGAAAACAAGCGCGGTTCCAGCTCGCTAATCGAGTAGCTGCAACGCGGGCAGGCAAATTTGGCGTTAAAGCCATGCTCGTGCGCGGCGCTGCCGTCGGCGGGGGTGTCCATGTCCAAGGCAATCGCGCGGCCACCCGCCAGGCGCAGCGCGGCTTCAAAGCTTTCGGCCAGGCGCTGCTTGAGCGCGTCATATTGCGCGCGCTCGGGGTCGGGCGTGCCTGGTTCGGCATCCGCCGCAGGCAGCGGCGCGGCGCGCACCTTGATGCGGTCTATCACCACGTCGATGTCGTGTTTCTCGGTCTTTTTGAGCGCGGGCAGGTCGTCAAACTCCACCACCGTGCCGTTGATGCGAAAGCGCACGTAGCCCTGCGCCTGCATTTGCGCGAAAACGTCGGTGAACTCGCCTTTTTTCTCGCGCGCCACCGGCGCCAAGATCATCAGCCGCGTGCCCTCGGGCAGGGCCAGCACCGCGTCCACCATTTGGCTCACCGTTTGCGACTGCAACGCCTGCCCGTGTTCGGGGCAATACGGCGTGCCCGCACGGGCAAATAGCAGGCGCAGGTAGTCGTGGATCTCGGTCACCGTGCCCACGGTGGAGCGCGGGTTGTGGCTGGTGGCCTTTTGCTCGATGGATATGGCCGGTGACAGGCCTTCAATCAGGTCCACATCGGGCTTGTCCATCAGCTGCAAAAACTGGCGCGCGTAGGTGGACAGGCTTTCCACATAGCGGCGCTGGCCTTCGGCGTACAGCGTGTCAAACGCCAGGCTGGACTTGCCCGAGCCGCTCA
>CAIYQF010000138.1 GCA_903928325.1 uncultured beta proteobacterium
CATGGTGGCAAAGAAGGCCTGCACCCGTGCGGCGCGTGGCGCCTGTCCCAGCCGCAGCGTGGTTTGCAAAGTGGGCAAGGTGATTTCAAACAGCGTGGGGAAACCCAGGGCGGCCTCGTCTCCGGCACTGCGCAGCCCGAAGCGTCGGGCGACGCGCTGCCCATTGGAGACCGGCGCGGACCGTGCTGCGGCGTCGGCACGCCAGCGCAAGGTCTGGCCCCAATGGCGCATCAGACAGTCGCGCAGTCCGTCGGCGGTCATTTCATCGCCCTGTGCTGACATGCGGCCGGCCGCCGCGCACAACAAACCCAGGGTGAACACCGCGCCGCGGTGCGTATTGACGCCACCGGTGGCCTTCAGCATGCGGTCCTCGGCGCCCAGACCCATGGCTTGCAGAAACTCAAAAGGTTGAGCCAGCGCACCCGCGCGGGCCATGTAGCCGAAGTAATGGCGCAAGGTGAACAGGCTTTTGATGAAGGTCGCGGCGCTCATGTCGGTGTGGCTGCCGTTGTCCCGCAAGGACACCAGGCCCGGCTTGGGCTCCAGCGTCACTTCGGCATACAGCGCGCGCACTGCGCAGCGGGCCATGTGCTGCGCATCGTGCTGAACGGCGGCACTCAGCATGGCATGGCCTGCAGGCTCTCCATGCACGAGAGTTGCACCCCAGCACGGCTCTTCACCAGCACGCGCTCGACCTTGCCGCCTATGAGTTGCGCATATTCGCGCCAGGCCACCGCACTCCCATCAGGGAACTGCAGTTCGCCATCCGCGCGGCACGAGGTGCGCAGACCGCGCAACAACCACACCGCCTGTCCAGCGAGTTCCAGATCCGGCACCTCGACGATCAGATCCAGGTCAGAAACATCGCGCACGCAAGGCAGACCCGTCAGTTGCTGCCAGCCATAGGACCCATAGACCCGCGCGGTGCCATGCAGCTCGAGCAACTGGCTCAAAAAATCCTGCAACTCCGCAACATGCGCGGACCCGAGCAATGCCGGGGTCAGCAACGGAAAGTGGCCCACCTGTTCAATGTCCGCGTCCATCACTTCCAGCGCCAATTTGCGCCGCTCCCATTGCAGGGGCGCGGGCAAACCCAGGCTGATGCTGTCGGGACTGTCCGGCACGCGCTGACGGCACACCACCAGGGGCAGTTTCTGCGTATGCCAATGCGCCAGAATACTTTGCGCCTGGGCGTCCCACGCCCGTGCACGCACGCGCTGCCAAGCCCCTTCGCTCAGCCACACCAGTTGGTTGCGATGCAATGGGCGCATGAAATGCCGACTGCCTGTCAGGCCGCGAGCACGCGCTGCGTTACTTCTGCAGACAGCTTGCGCCCCCCGCGTGTAGCGCCCAAAGTTGCGCGCCGATCGGTGACGTCGTCGGCTGCGAAGGCAGCCACCAGACTGGCCTGCAAGTCGCCACGCCAGAGCGACTCGATGCCGCCCATGGCCACATAATTTTCCACGCCCGGCGCAAACACCGGGTTGGACAGCGACAGTGCTTCGAGCACATCCTCCGCAATCTTGGTGACGCGCGACATGGCCGGCAAGCGCATGACGCGAATCTCGGCTTCGGGCAAGGCGTGGCAGGTATCGGCCATCAGGCCCGAGGTGATAAAGCCGCCGGACAGCGCCTGGTCATAGACCAAGGCAATGACACGATGGCCGCTACGCCGCGCCAAGTCCACACAGCAGCCCATATGCGCCATGTAGCGGTTGATGCACAGCAGCTCGTCGCGATGGCGCAGGCGCTGGCCTTGCGTATCCACCAGCAACAGGATGGGTCGGCCGGGGTGGTGTTGCACCGTGTCCAGAATCACTTTGGCTTGCGCTAACGCGGTCTCCACACCGATGGCGGCGTGGTCG
>CAIYQF010000139.1 GCA_903928325.1 uncultured beta proteobacterium
AATTCATCGCCGGTTCGCACGCCTGGGGCCGCTGGTTCACGCCCGCGCGCTTTGTGGACCAAAAGGCGCACGCGGGTGCGCAAGACAGCCGCTTTGAGACGCCGCCCGACTTTGAAGCCGAACGCGCGCAGCACCACGTGCTGCAGTGGACCCTGGAGGTGGGCGACTGCGTGGCCTTTCACGGCCTGACGGTGCACGGTTCGCCCGCAAACGCCAGCGCGCACCGCAGGCGCGCGTTTTCGGCGCGCTTTACGGGCGCCGACGCACGTTTTGTGCTTCGCAACGGGTTTATGTCGCCTCCACCGCCGCAAAGCGGGGGCCCGGCGAATGGGGCGGCCATGGACTCTGAGAATTTTCCGGTGCTATCGACCGCCCGGCCTTAACTTTCACGTGAAGCCAGCACGCCGCGCGCAATGATGTTGCGCTGCACCTCAGAAGCGCCTTCGTAAATGCGCAAAATGCGGGCGTCGCGTGCGTAGCGCTCCAGCGGCAGGGCCCGGGTGTAACCGATGCCGCCGTGCAGTTGTAGCGCGGTGTCGGTCACAAAGGCCACCATCTCAGACGCGTACAACTTGGCCATGGCGGACTGTTGGCTAAACGGCTGGCCCGCAGTGCGCAAGGCGGTGGCTTGCAGGGCCAGGCCCCAAGCGGCTTCTAGGCGCAACTTCATGTCGGCAAACATCCACTGCGCACCTTGTTTGGAGGCCAATGCTTCACCGGCAATCATGCGCTGCTTGCTCCACTGCACAGCGGCGGCCAGGGCCGCCTCGGCAAGGCCCAGCGAGGTGGCCACCACGTCCAGGCGGCTGTTGTCGAGCACGCGCATGGCGGTCTTGAATCCCGAGCCTTCTTCGCCCAGACGGCAGCCGATGGGCACCAGGGCGCCGTCAAACGTCACTTCAAAGGAATGCGCGGCACGTATTCCCATCAACTTTTCCGGACTGGAAACCCGCATTCCCGGCGTGGCGCGGTCCACCACAAAGGCGCTTACGCCGCGCGGACCGGCGCTGGGGTCGGTCTTGGCAAACACCACCAAAAACCGGGCCTCGGCGGCGTTCGAGATGTAGTGCTTGGCGCCGTCCAGGCGATAAAAGTCGCCCTGGCGCACCGCGCGCGTGCGCAGGTCCGCCGGGTGCGAACCGCCACCGGGCTCGGTCAGGGCAAAGCCGGCCAGCCACTCACCGCTGGCGGCGCGCGGCAGCCAGGCCTGGTGCTGCGCTGCGTTGCCACCCATCAGCAAAGCGTCGGTGCCCAGGTAGTGGGCGCCAATCATGGACGAGGTGGCGGCGCAGGCTTTGGATATTTCCACCAGCGCCAGCAGCATGCCGGTGGGGGACACGCCGGGGCCGCCCAGGGACTCGGGCAGGTTCATGCCCATCAGCCCCAAGGCGGCGAGCTGCTGCACGTGGCAGGTGACCGATTGCTCAGACTCGTCCAACGCTTGGGCGCGCGGCGCTAGCACCGCTTGCGAAAACTTGCCGACCGCGTCGGCCAGCGCTTGCTCTTCAAGATTTACGCCCAGTCGCAAAAAGCTCGTCATGGATGGTCCTTGGAATGGGAGTTAGAGGAATTCAGGCAGTGACAGTCGGAGCGGCGTCATGGGCGGGGCCAAACACGCCCAGCGCTTGCAGCTCGGCCAGTTTGTCCAGTCCCAGGCCCAGCAGGCTGGCCAGCACCTCGTGGCTGTGTTCGCCCAGCGCTGGGGCGCTGCGGGCGCAGTTGGCGGCGGCACCGCCAAAATGCACTGGCTGGGTTGGCAGGCGCAGGCCGGGTAGGCGTGGGTCGTCCACCGCTTGCACCACCTGGCGCGCGCGGGCTTGGGGAGAGTCCAGCGCCTGAGCGATATTCCAGATCGGCGCCACGGGCACGCCCACGGCTTCGAGCTGCGCCACCACCGCGGCCACGGTTTGTTGGGCCGCCCAGGCCTCAATGGCCTGGCGCAGTTCGGGCTCGCGCGCCGAGCGTTGCTCGTCGGTGGCCAGGCTGTCGTCCCCGCCCAGCGCCGGGCGGCCCATGGCGCCAGCCAGCGCTACAAACAGCTTGCGGTTGAGCACCGCCACCGCAAAGTGGCCGTCTTGCGCCTGGTAGACGCCAAAGGGCGCCGACAGCGGGTGGCGGTTGCCCACACGGCGGGCGGGCTGGCCGGTAAACAGGTAGCGCGACACCGAGGTGGCCAAAAAGGCCAGCGTGGTGTCAAACATGGCAACGTCCACGTGCTGGCCTTGCCCGGTGCGTGCAGTCTGGTACAGCGCGGCCAGCGTGGCCCAGGAGGCATACAAGCCGGCCACCACGTCAGAGATGGCCTCGCCCACCAGCGTTGGCGGGCCGTCGGGGTCGCCAGTGGCCTCCATGATGCCGCTCATGGCCTGGATGATCACGTCGTAAGCCGGATGCCCGGCCATGGGACCGGTCTGGCCAAAGCCTGAGACGCTGACATAAACCAGCTTGGGGTTGAGCGCGCGCAGCGCGTTGGCGCCAATGCCCAGGCGTTCGGCCACGCCGGGGCGAAAGTTCTCCATCACCACGTCCACCTGCGGTACCAGTGCGTAGATCAAGGCCACCGATGCAGCCAGCTTGAGGTCCAGCACCAGGCTCTTCTTGTTGCGGTTCATGGCGGTAAACAGCGCGCTGTGGCCGTCGCGCATGGGACCAATGGCGCGGTAGTCGTCGCCCTGGGGCGGCTCGACCTTGATCACCTCGGCCCCCAAATCGGCCAGCAGCACGGTGGCCATGGGCCCGGCCAGCACGCGGGTGAAGTCCAGGACACGCAAACCGTCCAAGGGACGCATACCGGCTACATCAACCATCGAACACTCCTGCGCTCTCGCGCCAAACGGTCATTATTGACCGAACCCTGGTCCGCGCCGGGCTAAAAACCTTGCATGCGACAATTCCACCCACACCATAGTTCACATACACAGAGGACCGACATGGGCTTTTTAGCAGGTAAGAAATTGTTAATCACCGGCGTGTTGTCAAACCGCTCTATCGCCTATGGCATCGCCAAAAGTTGCCGGGCGCAGGGCGCCGAGCTGGCATTTAGCTACGTGGGCGAGCGCTTTAAGGACCGCATAACCGAATTTGCTGCGGACTTTGACTCCAAGCTGATTTTTGATTGCGACGTAGGTGACGACGCGCAGATCGAACGCTTGTTTGCCGATCTGACCACGCACTG
>CAIYQF010000140.1 GCA_903928325.1 uncultured beta proteobacterium
GTAGCGTTTCACCGTGCTGAGCCCAAGTGATCGGTGCGGCGTGGGCGGCGGGTGACGGGGCTGTGATATTGGCCGACCACGATCATGGGGCGGCTTCCAAAAACACAACTGGAAAGGTCCATCCACCCAGTGTGAATTCTTGGAATGGGCTCCGACCTGCCCCACATCAGCTTCAGTTATCTGCCATTTTCAAACCTGGCTGGCAGCGCTCAGCAGCTTGGGCATATTGGACATCGCCGTCGTCGTGCGGGTACGCAGTTGGGCCAATATGGCCTGGCGTTCGGTATCGTCCTTGCTCAATTCCGCGACCATTTTCCCAAAGCCATCAAGGCGGGTATGGCGCAGCCACTGACGCAAGGCATTGTCCTTTGACCAAAGAAACTGGTTCATCAAGCTGGCCTGCGTTGCAGACACATAGCCCAGCAGATTCTTTGGAAAAGGCACTGGCACGCAGAGTTGGTTCTTGTGTTCGTCGTCGCCCCCGTGCACTTCAACATAGGCAGTCATGGCGGCACTCAATGTGACCAATGGCGCCCTGAGCAGCTGGATATGTATGCGGCCTTCCCCAAACACCGGCTCGCTTTTGCGGTGTGAAATGGCGGAGGCCGAGCAATCCACATACAACGTCCCCTGTTCCATGGCAACCGTGCCCTGGTCCAGGACCATGGCATCCGACGCAATCGCTTGCACACGTCCTTTGCGGATCACGCGTTGAATTGTTCGGAGCAAATCCACCTCGCCCGTGGATATCGTGGCGTAGTGAAACATGGTGGGGTTGTGGCTGGGGTCTATACGCAGCATTTGCCCGAGTGACTCCAGTTTAAGAAACACTTCCTCTACCGACTTTGCTTCTGCGAAGGCCGCAAGTTTGTTGGATTCGCCACCCATGCTGTGATTGAAGAACTCCAAACCAGGCTGTGTTTGCAGCCGATTAACCAGCCACGAGTCGCGTGGCACCACCCATTGAATGGATTGCGGCTCCGCCCCATTGCGCAACAACCAGACTGCGGCGTCCATCGCCGTTTTGCCGGCACCCAGAATGCAGAACTTTTGCGGAACCGTCCTCCCCTCTTGCTGCAACCAGAGCTGCGGCAAGCCGTTGGGCGCAATCACACGCACCCCGTCGGCGATGGCGAACTGCGGCGTGTGGGTGGAAGGAACGCTGGGGGAAAACCAGGTCGCATCCACCGTCTTCCTGCGCACGGTAACTTCAGTCTGGGCGCCTGACAAAAGGGACACGATGCGCCCATCGCCAGCGTAATTGCTGGTGGGAAAGTAGCTGACGCGCCCACTGGGTAAAAATCTATGCTGCATCACCTTGTCGAAATAGGTGTTGATCTCGGGGCCACCTGCTAGCTCATACATGCCGCGGTTGGGCCCGCTTTCATCTTTGCGGTGACTTCCCAGCTCGGTGGAATTGACGCCGTAATACGCCGATGGCTGGTGCAGGGCAACAAAGGAGTAGGCATCGTTCCAGTGACCGCCGGGTGTTGCGTGCCTGTCCACCATCGTGATGTGTGCGTCAC
>CAIYQF010000141.1 GCA_903928325.1 uncultured beta proteobacterium
CTACCTCATGCGCCAGCTCAAGGGCGTGCCAAAAACCCATATCTACCGCATCATTCGCAGCGGTGAGGTGCGGGTTAATAAGGGTCGGGCCAGTGCGGATACGCGGTTGCAGGTCGGCGACGTCCTGCGCCTGCCGCCGGTGCGGGTGTCCGAACGTGCGGCGGACAAGGCACAGTCCATGGCTGCGCAGGCGCGTTCGGTGCCGTCCAAGCAGTTCGAGATTTTGTTTGAGGACGCCCACTTCTTGGCCATTGACAAGCCCGCCGGTGTGGCGGTGCACGGCGGCTCGGGCGTGAGTTTTGGGGTGATAGAGCAGTTGCGCATGGCCAGGCCCCGGGAGCCGTTTTTGGAGTTGGTCCATCGCCTGGACCGCGAAACCAGTGGAGTCCTGCTGGTGGCCAAGAAGCGCAGTGCGCTTAAACACCTGCAAGCCCAGTTTCGCGATCGAGCGACTGGTAAAACCTACTTGGCGCTGGCTGTAGGACGCTGGCCGTCCAATAAAAAGGTGCTGGACAAGCCGCTGCACAAGTACTTACTGGAGGCCGATTCGGGTCACGGCGAGGGCGAGCGCCGCGTCAAGGTGGTGTCCAAGGAAGACCCCGATGGGATGCCGTCTTTGACGCTGGTCAAGGTCAATACCACCTCGCCCGTAGGGGCGCAACAACCGTATTCCCTGCTGGAGGTGACGATCAAGACCGGGCGTACCCACCAGATTCGGGTGCATTTGGCGTCCGAAGGCATGCCGATCGCTGGCGACGACAAATACGGCGACTTTGAGCGCAACAAGGCGCTGGCGCGCGCGCCGGGTGAAATGTCGCTCAAGCGCATGTTTTTGCACGCCTGGCGCCTGCAATGCGACCACCCGGGCAGCGCAGAGCGAATGGAACTGCACGCCCCACTTCCCGCCGAGTTGGCCCAATTTTTGTATGCCGTTTTACCCGGTGCCAAGGCTGCGAATGCGGCGGCTTTTGTACCTTCCGACGATCCACTTCCCCATGAACCTGCCTAAATCCGCCGCGCGCCCACGACGCTTTGACCTGATTGCTTTTGATTGGGACGGCACCTTGTTTGATTCGACTGCCCTGATTACCCGCTGCATCCAACTGGCCGTGGGCGATGTTGGCGGAACTGTGCCCAGCGATGCAGAGGCCTCCTACGTGATAGGTTTGGGCTTGATGCAAGCCCTGGCGCACGCGGCGCCCGATGTACCGAAAGAAAAATACCCGCTGCTGGGCGAGCGCTATAAACACCATTACGCGCTCCACCAGAGCGACATCAGCCTGTTTGACGGGGTGCTGGACATGCTTGGCGATTTGAAACAACGCCAGCATTTCTTGACAGTGGCCACCGGTAAAAGCCGCTGGGGGCTGGACCAGGCGCTGGGCAGCGTGGCGCTAAAAGACCTTTTTCATGCATCGCGCACGGCCGACGAGACGGCGGGCAAACCCCATCCGCGCATGCTGCATGAACTGATGGCCGAAATGGGCGTTGCGCCCGAACGTACCCTAATGGTTGGCGACACCACACACGACCTGCAAATGGCGATCAACGCCGGTTGTGCGTCGGTGGGTGTGGGCTACGGCGCCCACGACCAGCGCGCCCTGGCCCCTCTGGGGCCGCTTTTTGTGGCCGACTCCGCCCGCCAGCTGCGCCAGTGGTTGCGGGACCACGCCTGAGGCCGCGCGGTGAGCGACGATGCCAATGCCATCGCCCTGTGCCAGTCCACCGAACTGGCGGATAGCGGTGTGGCCGTGCCCTTTGAGGTGGTATTCCAAGGCCAAACATGCTGGGCGTTTGCCATCCGGTTTGAAGGCGTGGTCCACGCGTACCTGAACCGCTGCGCGCATGTGGCCATGGAAATGGACTTCCACCCCAACCGGTTCTTCGATGCCACGGGTCGCTGGCTGATTTGTGCCACCCATGGGGCCTCGTACCGCCCGGCGACCGGCCAATGTGCCAGCGGCCCGTGCCGGGGAGGTTTAGTCAAAATTGCAGTCTCTGAGTCTGGTGGCGTGGTCCACTGGCATACTGGCGCACAACTTCAACCTGTGGTTTTCTAATATGACAGAACCTGTATTGACCGACAAAGCCGCCCCGACCGACGGTTCAACAGCAGATCGCAGCGGCGCGGCGGCGCAAATCAGCGGCCCGAGCTGGGAGCGCGCAGCCATTGAGCAGTGGGTTGCCGCCACCCTGGTAGAGCAGCGCATTGAGCGCCGCTGGAAGTACGGCATTAGACTGGCCTGGCTGGTGTTTTTGGTTGCGCTGGCCTGGTTTGGTGTGGAGCGCGGAGGCGTGCACGGCGCTGACATCACCCGACCGCACACGGCGGTGGTGGAAATTAAAGGGGAAATTGGCTCGGGCGCTGAGGCCAATGCGGAGTTGGTCGTGTCCTCCATGCGCAGCGCTTTTGAAGACGAAGGCGCGCAGGCGGTGGTGCTTTTGGTGAACTCCCCCGGCGGCAGCCCTGTTCAGGCGGGCATTATCAATGATGAAATCCGCCGCCTTAAGGGGCTCCACAAAAAGCCGGTCTACGTGGTGGTGGAGGAGACCTGCGCGTCCGCGGCTTATTACATTGCCGTGGCGGCAGACCAGATTTACGTGGACAAAGCCAGTGTGGTGGGCAGCATCGGCGTGCTCATGGACGGTTTTGGTTTTACCGGCTTGATGGACAAGCTCGGTGTGGAACGTCGCTTAATGACGGCAGGGCAAAACAAAGGCTTTATGGACCCATTTAGCCCACAAACTGAAAAGCAGCGCGAATTTGCCCAAGCCATGCTGGACCAAATCCATCGCCAGTTTATTGCTGCCGTAAAGGCCGGCCGTGGCGACCGACTGAAAGAAACGCCAGAGACCTTCAGCGGCTTGTTCTGGACGGGCGAGCAGGCCGTCCAAATGGGCTTGGCGGACCAGCTCGGCAACCTGGATTTTGTGGCGCGCGAGGTAGTCAAAGCGCCCGAAATCGTCGACTACACGCGACGCGACAATGTGGCTGAGCGTCTGGTGAAGCGATTTGGCGCGTCGATGGGCGAATCCATGGCCAAGGCGCTTCGTACGGCGCCCACCCTGCGCTAGGGGCCGATACAAAACACGGTAGGCGTTGCATTGTCCAGCGTCCAGCGCTGTTGCTGCCAGGTGGCAATGTTGGCGCTGTAATTGACTGCGTTGGCCAGTGTCAAACCGCTGGAGGTGGCCAGTCGGGTGTCTGGCTTGAGGTTGTGCAGCAAGGTGTTTAGCATCGCCTGGTTGCGGTATGGCGTTTCGATAAAAACCTGGGTTTGAAGTGTTTTCAGCGCAAGCGCCTCCAAGGCCTTCAGGCGCACAGCCCGGTCAGTCGGATCGGTGGGCACATAGCCCACAAATGCAAAACTTTGCCCATTGAGGCCGCTGCATGCCAGGGCTAGCAGTAGGGAAACCGGCCCGACCAAGGGGATGACCTGCACGCCCAGGTCATGCGCAGCACGCACCACCGACGAGCCCGGGTCGGCTACCGCTGGCATACCGGCTTCGCTCACCAGCCCCATGGCGTGGCCAGCCAGTGCGGCATCGAGCAAATGGCGGGCGTCAAAATTACCCTGGTGATCGCCTTTTTTGTGCACAAGTCGGGGGAGTTCCAGCAGGGTTTGGGACTGGATGGGGAACCGCAGTGGGCACACTTCGCCCACACGCTTGAGATAGGCGCGGGTGGACTTGGCGTTTTCGCAAATCCAGTGGCTCAGCGACGCGGCGATTTCCAGTGTGCGTATGGGCATGGAAGTCGCAAGCGCGCTGCACTGCGAGCAGCCGAAATCCAAGGGTGTTGGCACCAAATACAGGTAGCCGCGTTGCCCGGTGGTCGCGGGGCTTGCGTGCTGAGACGGGTTCACAGCGTGCCCATGACGGCAATGCCGGCGCCACGCAGCATGGTGCACAGGCGTATCAAGGGCAGGCCAATCAGCGCCGTGGGGTCGTCATTGGCAATGCTCTCCATCATGGCGATGCCAAGCCCCTCGCTCTTGGAGCTTCCGGCGCAATCAAAGGGCTGCTCGCGGTGCAAATAGTGGTCGATTTCGGCGTCGCTGAAGCAGCGGTAGCGTACATGCACGGGAACCAATGCCTGCGCGCAATACCCGGTTTGGATGCATACAACGGCCATGGCGGTTTGAAATACGACGGTTTTTCCGCGCATCTGGCGCAATTGTGCTTTGGCGCGCTCAAAGTTGCCTGGCTTTCCCAGTGGTATGCCATAGAGGTCGGCGACCTGGTCCGATCCAATGACAACGCAGTTCGGCCGGATGTCGGCGACCGCACGCGCCTTGGTCAGCGCCAAGCGAGCGGCGAGTTCGGCGGGTTTTTCATCTGGCAGGGGCGTCTCGTCAACGCCGGGGGCGGCGGTGTCGAACGCTAGGTGCAAGCGCCCTAAAAGTTCTTTGCGGTACAACGAGGTAGACGCCAATACGAGGGGGCGGTGGACGGATTTTTGCATCATCCGATTCTCTTACACTGCGCGCATGAACGCCCCATTGAATCCCCGCCGCCTGTCAATTGCTCCGTTTACCCAAGCCGCAGCCCGTTTGAGCGGGTCCCGCAGCGGGAGTGAATTTGGCCGCTTGTTGCCTGAACCTGAGGGGTCACAGGGGGTGGGCGAGGTCTTTTTTGAGGCTTTTGGCGAGCTCAGACCCAACGCGAAAGGCGCTATGTCGCCCTGGATTCGTTTGGAGGCGCACACGACCCTGCCCATGGTGTGCCAGCGTTGCCTGGAGCCGGTAGACGTTGAAATTGCCGTTTCGCGCGAGTTTCGGTTTGTCGCGACTGAAGCGCAGGCGGAGTTGGAGGACGACCAATCAGAAGAAGACGTACTTGTTAGCGCACCCGACTTTGATCTGTTGGCTTTGGTGGAAGACGAGTTGCTGATGGCGTTGCCCCCGTCACCCAAGCACCAACAGTGCCCCCATCGCGTGAAGTTGGCGGTGGCGGACAAAGACTTTGTTGTCACCGACGAAGTCGTCAATCCCTTTGCGGTGCTCGGACAGCTAAAGACACCCAAAGGGTGATGCTTCTCGGGCCGGTGACCTTGGGCTATAATTTAGAGCTTAGCGTGGCGCGCCTTGACGCGGCTCGTACTTCAAAAGAACCCGATAGCGTTGCGGATATCGCAGCAAATTTGACCAGGAGCCAACCATGGCAGTTCAGCAAAACAAAAAATCACCGTCTAAGCGCGGAATGCACCGTTCGCACAATGCACTCGTCGTCCCGGGTATCGCAGTAGAGCCCACCACGGGCGAAATTCATTTGCGCCACCACATCAGCCCGACCGGTTTTTACCGTGGTCGCAAGGTCTTGAAGACCAAGTCCGAAGCATAAATCGTAGGTTGGCGTGAAGCCCGGAGCTGCATACCGTGTAGCGTCGGGCTTTTTTTATGCTTGAACGACTTATGTTCGATACGCCCCTTTTGGGCACCAGAGCCGCATGATCACCATCGCGGTGGACTGTATGGGGGGTGATTTCGGCCCATCAGTTACTTTGCCTGCCTGCCAGCAGTTCTTGCAGTCCCATGGCGATGCAGCCCTAATTTTGGTGGGCTTGCCAGAGGCATTGGCACATTTTTCGCATCCGCGCGTGACCAAGTTGTATGCCAGCGAGGTGGTCGCCATGGACGATGCACTTGAGGTGGCTTTGCGCAAGAAGAAGGACTCGTCGATGCGCGTGGCCATCGCGTGCGTAAAGGATGGCCAGGCCCAGGCCGCCGTTTCAGCAGGCAATACCGGTGCTTTGATGGCCATTTCCCGTTACCTATTGAAGACCCTGGACGGCATTGAGCGCCCCGCGCTGGCCGGCCAAATCCCAAACGCCTTAGGCCAGGCCACCACGGTGCTGGACTTGGGGGCCAATGTGGACTGTTCGGCCTTGCATCTTTTGCAATTTGCCGTGATGGGTTCGGCCTTGGTGTCCGTCACCAAAAATGTGGATGCACCATCGGTTGGCTTGTTAAATATTGGTGCAGAACTCATCAAAGGCAATGAGACGATCAAGCAAGCCGGAGAGCTGTTACGCCGCGCCGCGCTTTCAGGGGACCTGAACTTTTATGGCAATGTCGAGGGCAACGACATTTTCAAAGGGACGGTTGACTTGGTGGTCTGTGATGGCTTTGTGGGCAATGTGGCTTTGAAAACAAGTGAAGGTTTGGCCAGCATGATTGGCGGCTTCTTGAAGGCAGAATTTTCTAAGAATTTTTTGACAAAACTTGCCGCTGTTGCGGCGAACTCCGTTTTATCGGCCCTGAAACAGCGTATAGACCACCGCCGCTATAACGGGGTTGCCCTGCTGGGTTTGCGCGGCTTGGTTTTTAAGAGCCATGGTTCTGCGGATAAATTGGCGTTTAGCAACGCATTGGCGCGGGCGTATGATGCAATTCAGAACAATTTGCTTCAGCGGGTTCAGGCCCGAATTGTGCATGCGGCTCCGCTATTGGCAGCGGCGTCCGATCCCTAAAAGGTTGTGGCCACCATTTACCCATGAGCAGATATTCACGCATTACAGGTACTGGAAGTTACCTCCCACCCAAGCGCTTGACCAATGCCGATCTGGTGGCCGAGTTGGCCAGCCAAGGCGTAGAAACATCGGATCAATGGATCGTTGAGCGTAGCGGAATCAGCGCGCGGCATTTTGCCGCTGACGGCGTTTTTAGCAGTGACTTGGCCCTGCAGGCATGCAACAGAGCCCTTGAGGCCGCCCAACGCACGCCTCAAGATGTAGACCTCATTATTGTGGCCACATCCACGCCCGATATGGTCTTCCCATCGACTGCTTGCATATTGCAGGGGAAGTTGGGATCGCACGGCGGGGCGGCGTTTGACGTACAAGCAGTTTGCAGCGGCTTTATCTATGCGTTGACGGTTGCCGATGCACTGATCAAGGCCGGTAGCGCCAAGTGCGCTTTGGTGGTGGGGGCAGAAATCTTTTCCCGTATTTTGGATTTCAAGGACCGGGCCACGTGCGTGCTGTTTGGGGACGGCGCAGGGGCGGTTGTTTTAGAGGCGTCCGAGACGCCTGGAATTTTGTCCTCAGACTTGCACGCCGATGGAAAATACGTGGACCTTTTGTGCGTTCCTGGCCATGTCAATGGGGGGGCGGTGCAGGGCGTTCCTCTGTTGCGGATGGCCGGGCAATCGGTTTTTAAACTTGCGGTTGGCGTCTTGGAAGGCGCGGCGCGCGCGGTTCTGGCCAAGGCCGATAAAACCGAAGCCGACATTGACTGGCTCATACCGCACCAGGCCAATATCCGCATCATGCAAAACACCGCCAAGAAGTTGCTGTTATCCATGGACAAGGTCATCGTCACCGTGGACCAGCATGGCAACACGTCGGCAGCGTCCATTCCGCTGGCGCTGGACTTCGGGGTGCGCAGTGGCAAGGTTCATGCAGGCCAAACCCTTTTGCTCGAAGGCGTGGGCGGTGGGTTCACCTGGGGTGCCGTACTACTCAGTCTGTAGTGACTTGAACCCGCGTTATCCCCAATGGCCCATTGCCTCAATATGTTATGAAACCATTTGCATTTCTCTTTCCAGGACAAGGATCCCAAACCGTTGGCATGCTCGATGCTTGGGGCGACCACCCCGTGGTGCGCCAAGCGGTGCGGGAGGCGTCCGACGCTTTGGGGGAAGACCTTGCTGCGCTGATCCACGAGGGACCCAAAGAAGCTCTTGCGCTTACCGCCAACACCCAGCCTGTCATGTTGCTCGCTGGTGTGGCGGCTTACCGGGTATGGATGGCTGAAGTTGGTATAGAGCCCCAAGTGGTGGCGGGCCACTCCTTAGGTGAATACGCGGCCCTGGTGGCTGCTGGTGCTTTGACGCTGGCGCAAGCCGCACCGCTGGTGCGTCTGCGTGCACAGGCTATGCAAGACGCTGTGCCCGTGGGGGCGGGGGCCATGGCCGCCATACTGGGTATGGATGCACTGCGTGTCGAGGCGATTTGCCAAGAAGTAAGCCTGTCGTTTGGAGCCGGTTCTGCTGATGTGGTGGAAGCCGCTAATTTCAATGACCCGGCGCAGACTGTGATATCGGGTAGCCGGGCCGGTGTCGACAAGGCCTGCGAAGTGCTCAAGGCCCAGGGTGCCAAGCGCGCCATCCTTCTGCCGGTGTCAGCGCCATTTCATTCTTCGTTGATGCGGCCAGCGGCTGAAAAGCTCAAACACGGCCTGGCTGACACCCAATTTGCGTCGCCCCGTATCGCGTTGGTTAACAACATCGACGTTGCCGTTGAGACCGACGTTGCGCGGCTGCGCGACGCCTTGTACCGCCAATCGTTTGGCCCTGTGCGCTGGATGCAAAGCGTGCTAGCCATTAAGGCGCGCGGCATCGAACACCTGGTGGAATGCGGGCCCGGTAAGGTGCTGGCGGGCATGGTCAAGCGTATTGACCCTATTTTGACTGGTTTGGCTATTTTTGATCCGGCTTCCCTCATGGAAACCAGGGAGTCTTTGGCATGACGGAAATTGCATTTGAAGGGCAGGTGGCTTTGGTTACCGGTGCGTCGCGCGGCATCGGTGCGGCGATTGCATTGGAGTTGGCCCGCAAAGGGCTCAAAGTGGTTGGAACCGCAACCACGCCGGCAGGCGCTGCGGCAATCTCAGATTCGCTGGGCGCGTACCACGGATGCGTGGGGCGTGTACTGGATGTGACCGACGGCGCGGCGGTTGACGCGCTTGCCGACGCGGTCGTCAAGGAATTCGGAGGGTTGCAGGTGCTGGTCAACAACGCGGGTATTACCCGCGACAACCTGGCTATGCGGATGAAGGACGATGAATGGGACGTCGTCATTGACGCCAACCTCAAAGGCGTTTTTCGCATGAGCCGCGCTGTCATGCGCATCATGATGAAGCAGCGCTATGGTCGAATTGTCAATATCACCTCGGTTGTGGGTGCTTGGGGTAACCCAGGCCAGGCGAATTACGCCGCTGCCAAGGCTGGCGTGGCGGGTATGACACGTGCTTTGGCCCGAGAGTTGGGTTCGCGTAACATCACTGTGAACTGCGTGGCGCCCGGCTTTATCGAAACCGATATGACGGCCGGCCTGAGTCCAGAGCAGAAAAAATCACTGCAAAACCAGATTCCTTTGGGTCATTTGGGGCAGCCCAGCGACATCGCACACGCGGTGACTTACTTGGCCTCACCCCATGCCGCATACGTTACCGGGCAGGAGCTGCATGTGAATGGTGGGATGTACATGTAAATTAGGTCGGATTTTTTAGTCGATGTGTCCGTGCGGCGGCCCGTGCAAGGAAGCTTTCTTTACACTGGTAAAATTACGGACTGTTTCACAACCCTCAGAGGGAATCCATGAGCGATATCGAATTACGTGTCAAAAAAATCATTGCCGAGCAACTTGGCGTGGAAGAGTCTCAAGTAACCAACGAAAAATCATTCGTTGCGGACCTGGGGGCTGATTCCCTGGACACCGTTGAATTGGTCATGGCGCTGGAAGACGAATTTGGTATTGAAATTCCAGATGAGGACGCCGAGAAAATAACTACGGTCCAAAATGCTGTGGATTACGCTACCGCCCACAAAAAAGCCTAAAAGGGCTGCGCACTGCTTAAGCAGTGCGGTAAAGAGCGTGGTGCTGGGCCCAGAGGCCCTCGGCGCAAGGCATATTGCAGCGCGCCAAGGAAGTCCAAGTGAGTAGCAGGACTGCATTTTTCATTGACGAAACGTTCTTCACAGGTTTTTATGTCCCGTCGTCGAGTGGTTGTTACCGGTTTGGGATGCGTGAGTCCCGTTGGAAATACCGTGGATCAGGCATGGGAGAACCTGCTGGCGGGGCGTTCGGGTATTGGCCTGATTTCCAAGTTTGATACGGCGGCATTTGCTTGCAAAATTGCGGGTGAGGTTCGTGGGTTGGACTTGGATAGTTACATCAGTCCTAAAGAGGCGCGGGCGATGGATAGTTTTATCCAGTACGGCATCGCCGCGGCCGTGCAAGCGGTTCAGGATGCTGGCCTCAAGACTGGTGAGGCGTTGGGCGAGGAAGAAGCTACGCGCATTGGATGCGTGATCGGCTCTGGGATAGGCGGTTTGCCCCTCATAGAAAACACCAATTTAGAGTACACAGCCCGCGGTCCGCGCCGCATTTCGCCGTTTTTTGTGCCAGCCTCCATTATTAATATGACCGCCGGTCATGTTTCTATGCGCTTTGGCTTCAAAGGCCCCAATATTGCTATTGCCACAGCCTGCACCACGGGCTTGCATTGCATTGGCGAAGCCGGTCGCATGATTGAGTATGGTGATGCGGATGTCATGGTTGCTGGCGGTTCAGAAGCTACGGTATCGCCATTGGGGGTGGGTGGGTTTGCCGCCATGCGTGCTTTGAGTACCCGTAACGACGATCCCGCCACCGCGTCGAGGCCATGGGACCGGGACCGGGACGGCTTTGTGTTGGGCGAAGGTGGCGGCGTAATGGTGCTGGAAGAGTACGAACATGCCAAAGCACGGGGCGCGAAGATTTATGCTGAACTGGCCGGTTTTGGCATGAGTGCTGACGCCGGTCATATGACGGCGCCCAATTTGGATGGCCCGCGCCGGGCTATGGTTAACGCCATGCGCAATGCTGGCGTCAATGCCGATCAAATTGACTATTTGAATGCACATGGCACATCAACCCCGCTGGGCGACACAAACGAGACCAATGCCATCAAGGCCGCGCTAGGTGCTCAGGCGGGTAGCGTGGTGGTGAATTCAACCAAGTCCATGACCGGGCACTTGTTGGGTGGCGCCGGTGGAATTGAGTCGGTTTTTACGGTTTTGGCCTTGCATCACCAAAAAAGCCCGCCCACCATCAATATTTTTAATCAAGACCCCGAGTGTGACTTGGATTACTGTGCCAATGTGGCACGGGACATGCGCATCGATGTGGCGTTGAAGAATAATTTTGGTTTTGGTGGAACCAACGGCGCCTTGGTGTTCAAGCGCATTTAGGCCTCGCGGCCCAGGCTGTTTAAGCACCGTAGTTGGTAGTTTGATCTCTTAAGGTCCTCATGCATCTCCCGCCTGCCGCCGCCTATTCGGTGGGTCGCAGTCCCCACCATGCAGGCGCAATCGGTGTGTTTGCGATTACAGACATCGCAGAAATTGCGTGGGTTGTACAAAGCGGATGGTCGTTTCCTGGCGTACTTGCCGTGCTGGTCGTGGCCGCAGTAGTGATTTTTGCTAGCTGGTCGTGGTGGCACTCGGCTTGTGGGGTTTTGCGCTGGTCAGGGCAGCGTTGGATGTGGTCCGGGTGGCCTCGCGCTGTGTCTATACACGTGAACTGCTTGCTGGATTTGCAAGGCTATTGCCTGGTGCGACTGACGGACCATGACCGCGCAAGTGTATGGATCGCTCTACATGCCCGGCCGGGCGAAGTGGCCCCTTGGCAGGCTATGCGCCGGGCGCTGGTGGCAAGCGCCGGTGTGGGTAATTTGCTTTTGGATGGCGACTGTTAGGCATTTTCATTGTCAAAATAGCGTGCAATGGGGTGTTTAAACCCCGATTGGAATCCCAATTTAGTGGACTTAGGTTGGGTTTGGGTGCAGAACCGATGTGCGGCCCATCGGTGAGATAACAGGCGCGCCGCGATTGGTTTAAAGGAGAAATGATGCGGGTATTTGCTAGCTTCCGTCCCAAGAGTGCATCTTTTATGCGCATGGCTTGGGTTATTTTGTCGCTCACTCTGTTGCTATCACCCTGGCGGGTGGCTTCAGCCCAGACGCGGGCGCTTCCAGACTTTACCGATCTGGTGGACCAGGTTGGCCCGTCTGTGGTCAATATCCGAACCCTTGAAAAGGTGGCGCCTCGCAGTCAGCAGGGTGGGCCGGGGGATGAAGAGATGCGCGAATTTTTCAAGCGCTTTGGCTTGCCTGTGCCTAACTTGCCGCGCCAGGCGGCACCCTCGAACCGTCCCGCCCCTGATGAAGAACAGCCCAAGGGAGTAGGTTCGGGGTTTATCTTTTCGTCCGATGGCTTGATCATGACTAACGCCCATGTGGTGGAGGGTGCAGATGAAGTGTTGGTCACGCTGACAGATAGGCGAGAGTTCAAAGCCAAAATCATAGGGGCGGACAAGCGCAGCGACGTTGCCCTGGTCAAAATTGAGGCCGTTGGATTGCCTGCGGTCAAAGTCGGCGACGTGGGTCGACTTCGGGTGGGTGAGTGGGTTATGGCCATTGGCTCGCCATTCGGCCTTGAAAACACGGTGACTGCCGGCATTGTGAGCGCCAAGCAACGCGATACAGGCGACTTTTTGCCCCTTATTCAGACTGACGTCGCCATCAACCCTGGCAATTCGGGTGGTCCCTTGATCAATATGCGCGGCGAAGTAGTTGGCATCAATAGCCAGATCTATTCGCGCTCAGGCGGCTTCATGGGCATTTCGTTTTCCATCCCCATGGACGAAGCCGTGCGGGTGGTCGACCAACTGCGCACACAAGGTCGCGTTACCCGGGGTCGTATTGGCGTACAGATCTGGCCCGTGAGCAAAGAAGTGGCTGAGTCGCTGGGACTGCCTAAGGCGCAAGGCGCCTTAGTTACCGGGGTAGAAGCGGGCGCACCGGCTGAGAAAGCGGGCATCGAGGCGGGCGACATTATTTTGCGATTGGACGGCAAGCCCATCGATAAGTCGGGTGATTTGCCACGTATCGTGGGCGCCGTCAAGCCCGGAACCAAGAGCACTGTCACCGTATTGCGGCGCGGAGTCAGCAAAGATATCAGCGTAACAGTGGCCGAAATCGAGGCTGATAAACCGGTGGGCAAGGCGGCGGCTCCGGAGTCAAAGCCCAAGGGCGTAGCGATTCAGTCGCTCGGACTGGTGGTGGGCGAACTTAGCGATGCGCAAAGAAAGGAACTCAAGCTGAAGTTCGGTGTGCGCATTGAAGCAGCCAGCGAAGCCGCTGCCCGAGCAGGCCTGCGTGAGGGCGACATCATTTTGGCCGTCAACAACACGGAAGTCGGGTCAGGTAAAGACTTGGAATCGGTATTGGCCAAGCATGACAAGACGCGCCCTCTAAACGTTCTGTACCGCCGGGGGGAATGGACGCAATTTGCCGTCATCAAACTAAGTAGCTGATTCGTGACGCAGTGCCCCCACCCGATTTCGGCGTCAATGGAGTTTGGGGTAATTGCGCCGATGGGGGACGATTTCTCCGAAGGATGCGGCCCGTCGGACAGCTGCGAGCCCCATTTGCCATCAAACTTTTCATTATAATTAGATGATTTTCTTGGTTTATTGGGTAATAAAGGGGATCGAAAAATCCGCAGCGTGGGATTTTAGAAAATAGCCCACACACCATCCACAGGTGCAGTGATCGATGCCGTAAAATTTGTGCACAAGTTGTGTATAAGTTCCTTTCTGCGCTGATGCCATTCCACTTTTTTGGATTTCTTGCCTGTGCTAACCGCACTTTTTACCTACAATAAGGCCCCAGCTTTCGCAGTTGCCAAAGAATGTTGGTTGAGGGCGCGTCGTTCATCCGATGCGCCCTTTTTTCTTGTCCTTTATTAATTTTCCGATTTGAACAGTTGCTTGATGAACCACATCAGAAATTTCTCCATCATTGCGCACATTGACCATGGCAAATCGACGCTGGCAGACCGGCTTATCCAGCGCTGCGGCGGATTGGAGGAGCGGGACATGCAAGCCCAGGTGCTCGATTCCATGGACATCGAGAAAGAGCGCGGCATCACGATCAAGGCGCAAACCGCAGCGCTGCAGTACAAGGCGGCAGATGGCCAGATGTACAACCTCAACCTGATTGACACGCCCGGTCACGTGGACTTTTCCTATGAAGTCAGCCGTTCTTTGTCGGCGTGCGAGGGCGCACTGTTGGTGGTGGACGCCAGCCAAGGCGTGGAAGCCCAAACCGTGGCCAATTGCTACACGGCCCTAGATCTGGGTGTAGAAGTGGTGCCGGTGCTCAACAAGATTGACCTGCCCAACGCGGATCTGGACAACGCGCGCAGCGAGATCGAGGACGTGATCGGCATTGACGCCACCGATGCAATTGCCTGCTCCGCCAAAACAGGCGTGGGCATTGACGACATCTTGGAAGCCATTGTTGCGAAAATTCCGCCGCCCAAAGGCAATCCCGAAGGCCCTTTGCGCGCCATGATCATCGACAGCTGGTTTGACGCCTATGTGGGCGTGGTGATGCTGGTGCGCGTGGTGGACGGTCGTTTGATGAAGGGCGAACGCATCAAGATGATGGCCTCGGGCGCCATGTACAACGCCGACAGCCTGGGCGTATTCACCCCGGCCAACCAGCCGCGCCAGTCGCTGCAAGCGGGCGAGGTGGGTTACATCATTGCCGGCATCAAGGAATTGCAGGCCGCCAAGGTCGGTGACACCGTCACGCTCGAGAAGAAGCTGCCCAACAATGCCGGGCCGGCCGCCGAAGCACTTCCCGGCTTCAAGGAGATTCAGCCGCAGGTGTTTGCCGGGCTCTATCCGACCGAGGCC
>CAIYQF010000142.1 GCA_903928325.1 uncultured beta proteobacterium
GTGGAAGCCACGATTGCCGAGGCGCGCCGCGTGGTGGGCGACGGCGCCACCTATGTGAGCTTTGACGTGGACGCGCTCGACCCGGTCTACGCCCCCGGCACCGGCACGCCCGAGATCGGTGGCATGACCACGCTGCAAGCGCAGCACGTGGTGCGCGGCCTGCGCGGCCTGAACCTGATCGGCGGCGACGTGGTCGAGGTCTCGCCCCCGTTTGACCCCAGCGGCAACACCGCGCTGGTGGGCGCGACCATGCTGTTTGAAATCTTGTGCGTGCTTGCCGAGAGCGTGCGCAAGCGCCGAGGCTAAAAACTAACAAGACACCAATAGGACTGGTATGAACCGCCATCACATCAGCTCCGGCTCGCGCTTCGAGACCGAAATCGGCTACTCGCGCGCCGTGGTCGCCGGCGACTGGGTGTTTGTCTCGGGCACCACCGGATTTGACTACGCCACCATGGCCATCTCGGACGACGTACGCGAACAGGCCGCGCAGTGCTTCAAAAACATCGCCGCCGCGCTAGAACAAGCCGGCGCCAGCCTGGACGACGTGGTGCGCGTTAACTACATCCTGCCCCACAGCGCCGACTTTGAACCCTGCTGGCCCGTGCTGCGCCACTACCTGGGCAAGGCGCGCCCGGCGGCCACCATGGTGAGCGCGGGGTTGCTGGACCCCCGTATGAAGATTGAGATTGAGGTGACGGCGCTGCGGCGGCAAGTCACCGCTTAAGCACTACGCAACACGCTCGCAGGATTCACCCCAATCGCCTGCACCACCGCCCCCAGACCGGTGTGGAAGGTGCCTTCCACCACCTCGCGCTCCAGCTCCGCCAGATGCACAAAGTCCAGCCCTGGCAGCTCGGCGCGCAACGAGGCGGCGGTTTGCATCAGCTCCACCGATTTGCCTCCACCCGTGCCGTGCTGGATTTGCGCGGGCGTGTAGGCCTCTAGCAAAAACACGCCGCCGGGCTTGAGCGCGGCCAGCACCTTGCGGTACAGCGCCTGGCGGATGCCGGGCGGCAGCGGGCAAAAGATGGAGACGATGGCGTCCCAGGCGTTTACGCCCAGCTCAAAATCGGCCAAATCGGCGCAGACCCGTTCAATCGCCACGCCCTTGGCGTCGGCCAGCGCTTGGGCTTTGTCCAAGCCCACTTGCGAGCCGTCCACAGCGGTCACCGCGTAGCCCTGCTGGGCCAGGAACACCGCGTTGCGCCCCTCGCCCTCGGCCAGACTCAAAACCCGGCCTTTGGGTAGCTGCGCAAAGTGCGCCGCCAAGAAGGTGTTGGGTTCGGTGCCGTAAGCGTATTCTTTGCTGCTGTAACGTTCGTTCCACATGGGGTATTCCTCAAAAATTAGTGCTTTGGTCCAAATGCATGGCCGTATGAATGTGGGCGTGTGTCATGCCAGGCGCAATCCCACCCGGCGCGGCGCGCCGCGCGCTCGGGCCAGCTCGTCCACCGCCAGGCCCAGGGCTTTGATGCCGGGGGCGATTTGTTCGGCGGCGATGGACGACAGGCGCAGGCGAAAGTAGGAACAGGGGTAGGGCGGGTGCATAAAGAACACCTCGCCAGCCTCGATCAGCACACCATGGTTACGGGCTATCAAGGCCAGTTCGGCTGAATCCATCCAGGCCGGTGCCCGCACCCAGACCGATGCGCCGCCCAAGGGCAGGGTGAAATCAAACTCCGGCAAGTGCGTGCGCAGCGCGCGCGCCACCAGGGCCATGCGCTCTTGCATGGCCTGGTTGACCCGGCGGGCGTGGGCGTCGTGGTGGCCTAGCGACAAAAACAGCGCAAAAGTGTGCTGCAAAAATGCGCTGGGGTGGCGCACCATGGCGTGGCGCAGGCCGCGCAACTCGGCAATCAGCGCGCGCGGCGCCACGATATATCCCAGGCGCAAAGACGGCGAAAGGCTTTTGGACACCGAGCCCACGTAGATGACGCGCCCCACCTTGTCCAGGCTTTTGAGCGCGGGCATGGGGTCGCCGTCAAACAGGTTTTCGGCCTCGTAGTCGTCCTCTATGACTACAAAGTTCTGGCTTTCCGCCTGCTGCAGCAGGCGGCAACGCCGCTCCAGGCCCAGAGTGCTGGTGGTGGGGCTTTGGTGCGAGGGGGTGACAAACACGTAGTCCAGCGCGGGCAGCTGGTCCACCACCAGTCCCTGTGCGTCCACCGGCAGCGGCACGCACTGCGGCTGGCGCAAGGCAAAGCTGTTGCGGGCGTGCGGGTGGCCCGGCTCTTCCAGGCCGACGCGCTGGCTGGCGTCAAACAGGCCCTCGGCCAGCAGGTAATAGGCGTGCTGGGCGCCCACGGTGATCAAGATTTCTTCGGGCAGGGCAAACACGCCGCGCTTGGGCAGCAGGCGCAGGCGGATTTGCTCAATCAGCTCGGGTACGTCGCCCAGTTCAAAGTCGGGCGTCCAGTGCGGCAGGTGGGCGCGCGCCAGGCTGTGGACGCA
>CAIYQF010000143.1 GCA_903928325.1 uncultured beta proteobacterium
AAATAGTGAGGCTGCAAAATGCACAGTTTTCATCGATGCCTGACGGCGATTGCAGCGATTTGCGTCCTTACCGCCTGCGGGAAAAACACTGGCGTAGGCGGTGAAGCGGGCGACGCAACGGCCACTACCGTTGCCGCCAACGCTGCATTTGCCGCAAAACTCAATCTCAAGGATCAGCAGGAATTCGAGGACGCCAGACGTGGCCTGATTGCACGTCCCACCGGTCAAATCAAGAACGCCAAAGGCGAGGTCATTCGTGACTTTGATGCCTTCAAGTTTCTCGATGGAGAAGCACCGCCCACGGTGAACCCCAGCCTGTGGCGCCACGCGCAGCTCAATGCCAATGTGGGCCTGTACAAGGTGATGGACGGCGTCTACCAGCTGCGTGGCTTTGACATTGCCAACATCACGCTCATCGAGGGCAAGACCGGCTGGATTGTGGTGGACGCGCTCACCTCACGCGAGTCCGCCGCCGCCGCCATGGCCTTTGCCGAAAAGCATTTAGGCAAAAAACCGGTGTCCGCGCTGATCCTGACACACGCCCACGCCGACCACTTTGGCGGCGCGCTGGGCGTGATCTCGCAGCAAGAAGTCGCCCAGCGCAAGGTGCCGGTGGTGGCACCTGCGGGCTTTATGGAAGAGGCCACCAGCGAAAACGTGCTGGTGGGCACTGGCATGGGGCGGCGCTCGGTCTACCAGTTTGGCCGCGACTTGCCGCGCTCGGCGCGGGGCAACCTGGACACCGGCCTGGGCAAAGACGTGGTTTACGGCGCTATCGGCGTGGTGGTGCCCAACTGGCTGATTTACCAGTCCAGCCAGCCCATGCAGCTCGACGGCGTGGACTTTGTGTTCCACAACGTGCCCAACGCCGAGTGCCCGGCGGAGCTGACCTTTAGCGTACCGGCCAAAAAGCTGTACGACGGCGCCGAGAACCTGTCGCACACCATGCACAACCTGCTGCCCATTCGCGGTGCCAAGGTGCGCGACGCGCTGCGCTGGGCCAACTACATGGATCAAGCGCTGGAGCAAACCCAAGACACCGAGGTCTTTATCGGCTCCCACCACTGGCCTATCTGGGGCAATGCGCGCGTGCAGGAGTTCATCACCAAGCACCGCGATGTCTACAAATACACCCACGACCAGACGGTACGCCTGATCAACGCCGGCTACACCCCGCGCGAGATTGCCGAGATGGTGAAGCTGCCCGCGTCGCTTGCAGACTACTTTGGCGCGCGCGGCTACTACGGCGACCTGCGCCACAACGTCAAGGCGGTGTACCAGTTCTACATGGGCTTTTACGACGGCAACCCGGCCAACCTCGACCCCCTGCCACCCACCGAATCGGCCAAGCGCTACCTCGAACTCTTGGGCGGCGCGGACAAGGCCGTGGCCGCCGCCCAAGTGGCCTACGACAAGGGCGACTACCGCTGGGCCGCCGAGCTGCTCAACCACGCGGTGCTGGGCGACCCGTCCAGCCCATCGGCCAGAACATTGCTGGCGCACACCTACGAACAAATGGGCTATGCCGCAGAGGCCGCCACGTGGCGCAACGCCTATCTCACCGGCGCCCAGGAGCTGCGCCAGGGGCCGCCGGTCAAAGGCGTGTCCAAGGCTGCGGTAATTGACCTTTTGTTTCAAACACCTACGGAGCGCTTTTTGGAGGCCATGGCCGCCAGCCTGGACGGCCCGGCCGCAGCGGGCAAAGACCTCAAAATCAACCTCGTGCTCACCGACCTGAAGGAAAGCTATGTGTTGTGGCTAGAAAACGCCGTGCTGCACTTCAAGCGCGGCACGGCCCCGGATGCGAACGCCACGCTCACGCTGACCAAGCCCATTTTTGTGAAGATGGTTGCGGGCACCGCTGGCGTCAAGGACACGCTGCTGAGCGACGAACTGCAGGTCAAAGGCAGCAAGATCGACTTGGTGCGCTTCTTTGGCCTGCTGGACAAGGCCGCTGGCGTGTTTCCGGTGGTCACGCGCTAGGCGAGCCCCGCCGCTTCGCCATTCAACTGCGCCCCAGCAAATGCCGCAGCGCGAAGTCGGCATCTGCCGCCTGTTCGGTTAGCTCGTGGCGCTTCACCATCGTGTACAGCGCAATAAACCCAGCGCCAAAAACCTCGCCCAGCAAGGGGCAGCCTTTCAGCGCGGTCAGCGCTTCGCCCAAGTCCGGAGGCAACGGCGCACTCCGGGGGGCGGCCATTGCCGTGCGTGCGGGGCTAGACTCCAGTTGCTGCTGCATGCCGATCAGCCCCGTGCCCAGCAGCAGCGCCAGCGTGAGGTAGGGATTGGCGTCGCCGCCGGGCAGACGGTGTTCCACGCGGCGCTTAGCGGGCTCGGACTGGGGGATGCGAAAAGCCACCCGGCGGTCGTCCAAGCCCCAGTCGGCGTGGGTGGGTGAGGCGTCGGGGCGGTGGACGCGCAAGTAGGAATGCGCATAGGGCGCCAGGATGGCCATGGCGCCAGAAGCCGACGCCTGCCAGCCGCCAATAAAGTGCGCCATGCGCGGGTGTGCGCTGCCGTCTTCGGCGGTGAAGCCGTTGTGGCCGCTGCGGTCGCTCAGGCTCACGTGCCAGTGCATGCCGGTGCCCGGCTCGTTGGCATAGGGCTTGGCCATAAAGGTCGCCAAGCAGCCATGGCGCCGGGCGAATTCACGCGCCAAGCGCTTGAAACGAAACACCGCGTCAGCCTGCGCCAGCGGCTCGCCCGGTCGAAAGTTGACTTCGTACTGCCCGGTGGCCGATTCGTGGCCATAGCCGCTGATGGGAATGGCCTGCATCGCACACGCAGCCCACAGGTCATCAAAAAACGGCGCAAAAGTCTGCGCAGTCTCGGCGGAGGCCAAATCGTGCGAACTCTCAATGTGCGGCACCCGACCCGACATGCCATGCGCCACTTGCAAGCCGCCTTGGGCATTGCGCTCGGGGTGCACCAGAAAAAACTCTAGCTCGGGCGCCACTAACGCCTGATAGCCCGCGTCCTCCAGGAGTGCCAGCGTGCGCTGGAGCAGTTGCCGGGGCGACAGCGCGGCCACCTCGTAATCGGCGTGGCCGTCGGCAGAGGCAAAGCGGGCGTCCAGATTGCACACCACAGTGGCGGTGGGCACGCGCGAGAGCGGGCAGCGCACCAATGTGCGCCAGTCGGGCCGCAGCGCCATGTCGGGAAAGCTGGGCGGAAAAATGCGTTTGAACACGTCCGGCGGCTCAGCGCCTGTTACGGTAAGGCCCAGCAACAGCGATGGCATTTTGGCCCCCAGCGCTTCAACGAAACTCGCCGTGTCCATCACCTTGCCGCGCGCTACGCTGGTCAGGTCGGCAAACACCACTTCCACGCGCTGTATGTCTTGGGCGGTGAGCCAGGCGATAGCGTCGCTGGCGTTGGAGATAAGGGGATTCATGCGCGAGGGCGCATTACTGCGGCGCATCCGCGTCGCCGGTCAAGATATCCAGGCCGGTGACCTGCGAAAAGTCGCGGTCATGGGTGACCAAGGCGGTAGCGCCCATGTCCAGCGCCGTGGCCAGTTGCAAGGCGTCAGGCAGTTTGAGGCGGTATTGCGCGCGCAGTTGGGCGGCCAGCGCGGCAATGGGCGCGGATACGTCCACCACACGGTATTGCAACAGCGCCTTTTCATAGCGCTTGGCCAGCGCGGTTTGCCCGGCTTTAAAAGGGCCGGTCAACACCTCGGCCAGCGTGATGGTCGACAGCGCAATCAGCACATGCCCTTTGGCTGCCGCTTCAAACAGGCCGACAAAGCGGTCGGCAAACTGCGGGTGGGATTCGAGCACATAGATCCACGGCGCGGTGTCCACCAGCACGCTGGCGCCTTGGGGCAGATCCGCCCATAGGCGCGGGGGCGCTGCCGCCATTCAGGCGCCGTCCCACTCGTTGCGTAAATCGTCCACGGTTTGGCCCACATCGGCGCCCCACAGCCCGCGGCCGGTGCCGCGCAAGGCCAAAAAACTCTCGCCCGCTGGCGCTAGGGTGGGTGCGAGCGCCAGGTCTTGCAAAGGCACGATGGCCGCATAGGGTTTGCCGTGTTTGGTAATCACGCTGCGCAGGCCGGCATGGGCTTCGGCCACGATGTGGGGCAACTGGATGCGCGCTTGCTCCAGGCCATAGTTGCTGGGGATAGACATGGGAAGCTCCTTTTTCTGTACTGTTTGTACAGTTTAAACCACAATCAACTTTCCCAGTCGTAGTCGATGGTGATGGGTGCGTGGTCCGAGAACTTCACGCCCTTGTAGATGGCGTGCGTGCGTGCGCCTGCCGCCAAGGCAGGGGTGGCCAGGTGGTAGTCCAGACGCCAACCCACGTTTTTGGCATAGGCCTGGCCGCGGTTGCTCCACCAGGTGTAGGCGGCGTCGGTGGCGGTGGGCTCCAACTGGCGGTACACGTCTACTAGCCCAGCCTCGGCTAAAAGCTGGGTCATCCAGGCGCGCTCTTCGGGCAAGAAGCCGGAGTTCTTTTTGTTGCCCTTGAAGTTTTTCAGGTCGATTTCTTGGTGCGCGATATTGATGTCGCCGCACAGCACAAATTCGCGCTGGCCTTTGAGCTTTGTCAGGTGCGGGTAAAACTCGGCCAAAAAGCGGTATTTGGCCTGCTGCCGCTGTTCGCCCGAGGAGCCGCTGGGAAAGTAGGCGCTGATGATGGAGCGCTTGCGCGTGGGCGTGTCAAAGCGCAGTTCCACATAACGGCCCTCGGCGTCAAACTCGCCCGAGCCGTAGCCCACCACTACGTCGCTGGGCGTGTGGCGGGTGTAAACGCCCACGCCGGAGTAGCCTTTTTTCTCAGCAAAGTGAAAGTAGCCGTTCAGGTCGGCAAGGGTCTCGAACTTGCCTGCTACATCGTCGGCCTGGGCCTTGACTTCTTGCACGCAAATACAATCCGGCTGCAGTTGGGCCAGCCAGGGTTCCAGCCCTTTGCTGGTGGCCGAACGGATTCCGTTGAGGTTAAGGCTGCTTAATGTGAACAAGGAAATCCCCATGGTTGATAGTGGCCCGCCCCGCCTGAACTCGCTAGGTTCGACCCCCGGCCTGGCGCAAGAATTTGTGGCGTTTGCAGTGGAGTGCGGCGTATTGCGATTTGGCGATTTCACCACCAAAGCCGGTCGCCAAAGCCCCTACTTTTTCAACGCCGGCCTGTTTGACGACGGCGCCAAACTCGGGCGACTCGCACAATTTTATGCCCAGCGCCTGCTGGACAGCGGCATCCAATTCGACATGATTTTCGGCCCCGCCTACAAGGGCATT
>CAIYQF010000144.1 GCA_903928325.1 uncultured beta proteobacterium
GCAAGGGAAACACATGACCGGGCGCCACCAGATCGGTCGGCAGAGCCGTGGGATCCGCCATGATCTGGATCGTGCGGGCGCGGTCCGCCGCGCTGATCCCGGTGGAAATGCCGTTCGCGGCATCCACGCTCACCTGGAAATCGGTTTTGAAACTTTCCCGGTTGCGACTGACCATCTGTTCAATCCCCAATTGCTTCAACCGTTCGGAATTCGTGGCCACGCAAATCAGGCCGCGGCCAAAGCGGGCCATGAAGTTGATGGCCTGGTCCGTCACATGGTCGGCGGCGAGCACCAAGTCGCCTTCGTTTTCACGGTCTTCCTCGTCCACCAGGATGACAATTTTGCCCGCGCGCATGTCGGCCACGATGTCTTCAACAGGCGAAATGGGCACGGGCTGGATCGGGCGGGGGGAGGCAGGCATCAAACAACTTTCGCAAATTCGGCGGGGAATTCAAAGGAAATTTCGCCCGCTGGGGGTGGGTGGGCGATTATCGCCGCATTGGAAGGGGCCGCGGCATGCGGGTGGCCGACTAATCGTCGATCGAGGCACTCCACCGCGCGTTCAGGCCTTTTTGCAGATCGCGCCGGTCGCGTTTGGTGGGCCGGCCGTGGGCTATGGCCAGGGCGGGCTCAGCGTGCAGGCGGCGCTGCTCGGCGGCTTGGGTGCGGTCCAGCACGCTTTGCGCGGTTTCCTCATAGAGCATTTGCGCTACCGGCGCCGATCCGCGCGTGCCACTGATGGCCAAGACCACCACGGTGCGCTTGACCGCCGCCTGCCACAGCACCACGGTGTCTCCCACGCGCACCTCGCGCGAGGGCTTGACGTCGTGTGCGGCGATTTGCACCCGGCCTTTGCCCACTTCTTCGGTTGCCAAAGACCGGGTTTTGAAAAAGCGCGCAGCCCAAAGCCATTTGTCGATGCGGATGCTGTCCATCCGCCCATCCTACCGCGCCAGGCGCCTACACCGTCATCCCCAGCAGGCGCGGCAGCCACAGGGTCAGGCCCGGCCAGTAGGTGACTACGCCCAGAAACGCCAGCATGGTCAGCAGCCAGGGCATGACAGCCATGGTCAGTTCGCTGATGCCCATTTTGGTAATGCCCGAGGCCACGTACAGGTTCAGGCCCACCGGCGGGTGGCACATGCCCACTTCCATGTTCACCACAATCAGAATGCCAAAGTGCACCGGGTTGATGCCCAGCTTCACGGCCACCGGGAACAAAATGGGCGCCAGGATCAGGATGATGGAGCTGGGCTCCATCACGTTGCCAGCCAGCAAAAGCAAAAGGTTGACCACCAGCAAAAAGGCCACCGGCCCAAAGCCCTGGTTGATCATCCAGTCGGCCATGGCCTGGGGAATGTTCTCGCTGGTCATCAAAAAGCTAAACAGCACCGCGTTGGTGATGATGTAGAGCAGCATGGCGCTCATGCTGGCAGAGTCCAGCAGCACCTTGGGCACTTTTTTCAGCGGCATGTCTTTGTAGACAAACACCGCCACGATGAAGGCATAGACCGCCGCCATGGCAGCCGCCTCGGTGGGCGTGAAAATGCCGCTGTAAATGCCGCCCATCACCACCACGATGAGCATCAGGCCCCAAATGCTGTCCTTAAACGCCACCAGGCGCTCGCCCCAGGTGGCTTTGGGCATGCGGGGGTAGTCGTTTTTGCGGGCGATGTACCAGGTGGTTGTGCCCAGCGCAATGGCCAGCGCAATGCCCGGCACGATGCCCGCAATGAACATGGAGCCTACCGACACGTTGGTCGAGACCGAGAACATCACCATCGCAATGCTGGGCGGAATCAAAATGCCCAGCGAGCCCGAGGTGGTCAAAATACCGGCGCCAAACTTGTTTGGGAAACCCTGCTTGACCATGGCCGGCAAAATCACCGAGCCAATGGCCACCACGGTGGCTGGGGACGACCCCGACACGGCGGCAAACAAGGCGCAGGCCATCACCCCCGCCAGCCCCAAGCCACCATGCCAGTGGCCGATCATGCTGGTGGCAAAGCGGATCATGCGCCGCGCCACGCCGCCGTGCGTCAAGAAGTTGCCCGCCAGAATAAAGAACGGAATCGCCATGATTTCGAACTTTTCGATGCCAGTAAACAGCTTAAGCGCCACCGATTGCACCGGCACCTCCGTCATGGTGAACAAGAAGGTCAGTACCGTCAGGCCCAGCGAAATGCTGATGGGCATGCCGGTGAGCATGAGCACCACGAGCAGCACAAAAATAATGGCGGCGTTCATGCTCTGGCCCCTTTTGTGGTGGCGAGCAAGCTGTCCGCGTCAATGTCGTCAATGCCGTCCACGTGGCCGTGGTCATGGTGCGGTAGTTCGGCGCCATGGCCAAAAGCCCAGGCCACTTGCAAAAAGCGGTAGCACATCAGCGACGAGCCCAGCGGAATACACAAATACACCCACCACATCGGCACTTCCAAGTCGGCCGAGACCTGGTCGGTGTGGGCCATGTGCCACACAAAATTGCCCCCTAGTGTGGCCACCGTGCCGGTAAACAAGGCGCCAGACAGCAGCCCGAACAGCACCAGCATGCGCTGGGGTTTGCCGCTGAGCTTGCGGATGATCACGTCCACGCCCACGTGGATGCCGGTGCGCACACCATACGCGGCGCCAAACTTAGCCATCCACACGAACATGAAGATGCACAGCTCTTGCGCCCAGCTGACGTTGAGCCGCACGGTGTAGTCCTGGATGTAGGGCACGCCCGACAAAAAGCGGTGCGCTACGGCGAAAAATATCACCAGGGTGGCCGCACCAATCAGAAAGGCTATCAGCCATTCTTCGAGCTGGTTGAGAAAGCGATTGATCACGGGGCCTCCGGGCTTATTTCGGTGCTACGAAGCCTGCAGCCTTGTAGGCGGCATCAATCGTGGCTTTGCCCACGCGCGCTTCCATTTCCCTGTGCACGGGCATGAGGGCTTTCTTCCACTCGGTCAGTTCGGCGGCGGTGGGGGTGTAGATGGTGGTTTTGCCGCTGGCCTTGATCTTGTCCAGGGCCTGGGCGTTTTCGGTGGCGGCAATGGCGTTGGCGTAGGTGGTGGCGTCCTTCATGGCGCCGCCCAAGGTGGTGCGTATGTCGGCAGGCAGGCCGTCCCAAAACGGTTTGTTGACGATCACTGCGTAGGCCAGATGCCCGTGGTTGGACAGGGTGACGTGTTTTTGCACCTCAAAAATCTTTTGCGTATAGAAATTCGACGGCACGCCCTCGGTGCCGTCCACCACGCCCGACTGCAACGCCTGGTACAACTCGCTAAAGGCCATCACCTGCGGAATCGCACCCAGCGCACGCATTTGGGCGTCGAGCACCTTGGAGCTTTGGATGCGCATCTTCTGGCCCTTGAAGTCAGCCACCGTGTGCAGCGGCTTGTTGTCGCTCATGATGTGAAAGCCGTTGTCCCAATAGGCCAGGCCCTGGATGCCCTTGCCTTCGAGCTTTTTAAACAGCTCGGCGCCCAAGGGGCCGTCGGTGATGGCGCGAAACGCGTCGGTGTCCTTGAACAAAAACGGCAGATCAAAGACTTCAAACTCCTTCAGCCCCAAAGGCCCGAACTTGGCCAAAGAGGGCGCCAGCATTTGCACGGAGCCCAGTTGCAGGGCTTCGAGCTCTTCCTTGTCTTTGTAGAGTTGGCTGTTGGGGTACACCTCCACCTTCACCCGCCCGTTGGTGCGTTGCTCGGCCAGCTCTTTGAAGCGCAAGGCGCCTTTGCCCTTGGGTGTGTCGGGCGCCACCACATGGCTGAACTTGATGACGATGGGGTTTTGCGCCAGGGCGGCGCTGCTGGCAAGTACAGCACCGGCCAAAAGGACGGCTTGGATCAGGCTGCGGCGGGCGAGGACTTTCATAGGCGGCTCCGAGGAATGGGTTTGATGAACGGATCGCTCGCAGTGTGTCTGGCGTTTTTGTGCGCCGCCATTGTGGTTTTCCACATTTACCTTGGAAAGCGATGAAAACCAAGGGTAAACCCCGAGTTTTTGACCGCTAGACTGGCTCCATGCCTGACTCCATTGGTCCTTCGTTTATGCCCAAACCAAGCTGGGTTGGCCGTGGGTATTGGTGGTGGCCGCTGCTGGCATCCTTGGTGTTTGTGATTGGCATGGTTGCATGGGCGCGCAGCGCCGACCAGGACGAGCAAACGCGTCGGCGCGATACGCTGATTGCAGACGCCTTGAGCGCGGAGGCGCAGTTGCGCGCCCAACTGGCATACGAAAAAAGCGCCTTGGATCAGCTGGCCAATCACCTGCCTGCGGTGGCGCGCAATTCATCGGCATTGCTGGCCACCCCCGAGGTGACCCAGGGATTGCGGCGCATGTGGCTGGGTGTGACCTGGCTGGACGCCAAAAACCGCATCGTGGCCCAGGCCCCAGAGCTGTTGCCCGAGCCGGTGGGTGCTGGCATGTCCTCCCACTTCAGCGTGGCCGTGGGCGACGAACGCCTGGTGGTGCGTTACGCTGCGGCGCAGCTACTGCGCAAGGGGGCTCCGTGGTGGCTGGTGCGCAAGTACGAACTGGAATTGGTGGACAGCTCCGAGCAGGTGCTGGCCTCGGTGGACGATTTGCCGCTGCGCCCAGACTTGCCGGGCCAGGAGAGCTACCGCGTGGCCGTGGACGGCAACCTGCCCGGCTCCTACCTGGAACTGACGCTACGTGAGCCCACGCCGCCTTTTTGGCGAACCTTGCCGCTGGTGCTGATGGGAGGATTTTTGTCCCTGATGGTGCTAGCCACGGTGCTGCTGCGCCGCCAGGTGCGCCACATCTCGCAGGCCGAGACCGCCTGGCGCACCGAGGCTGCATGGCGCCGCGCCATGGGCGATTCGGCGCTGGTGGGTTTGCGTGCCCGTGACGCCCACGGCCGCATTCTCTACGTCAACCGCACGTTTTGCGACCTGGTCGGCTTGCGCGCCGATCAGCTCATTGGCCTGGCCCCGCCGATGCCCTACTGGCCGCCTGAAGCGATGGAGGAAGTCATGCTGCGCCACCAGCGCAACTTGGCGGGCCAGGCCCCGCGTGAGGGCTACGAGGCCGTTTGGTGCCACCAGGACGGACACCAGCTGGACGTGATGGTGTTCGAGTCACCCCTGATCGGCGCCGACGGCCAGCAGTCGGGCTGGATGGGCTCCATCATCGACATCACCGAGCGCAAGCGCTTGCAGCAGCGTGAGCGCCAGCAGGCCCAGGCCATGGCCCACCAGGCGCGCCTGACCATGCTGGGCGAGGTGGCCTCGGCCCTGGCGCACCAGCTCAACCAGCCGCTCACCGCCATCGTGGGCTACAACGCGGGCCTGCAACGCTTGTTGGGCCAGACCCCGGGTACAGCGCACGCCGTGCTCAGCGCCTTGGAGCAACAAGGCCAGCAGGCCGCCGAGGCCGGAAAAATCGTGCGCCGTATCCGCGAATTTTTGACCCGCCACGCCCCCCTGCGCGAACCCTGTGCGCTTGACGCTCTGGCCGAGCGGGCGGTGCAATGGCTGCAGCCCGAACTCAGCGCACTGGGCATCAACCTGCGCTGGGACGTGGCCCCGGGTCTGGCGCCGGTGTGCGGCGACCCGGTGCTGCTGGAGCAGGTGCTAATCAACCTCGTGCGCAACGCCGCAGACGCCCTGGCGACAGGTGCACTGGCGCCGATCGGTGGGGAACGGCTTATTTGCATTCGCGTGCAGCCCCACGGCAGTGAAGGCGTGTTGCTGGAGGTGCACGACAACGGCCCTGGGTTGCGCGGGGGCACGGTCGAACAAATCTGTGCTCCGTTTTATTCCACCAAGGCCACTGGCATGGGCATGGGATTGGCCATTTGCCGCTCCGTCGTTGAGGCGCACGGCGGCGCCATGCAAGCCGGCGCCAGCGATTGGGGTGGCGCGCGCATGGCGTTCACGCTGGCAGTGGTAAAAGATGGCGCGATTTCGCACCTGTGCGGGCAATCTCTTGACCACGCGGGTCAGGATCAGAAAGTTTCCATATGACCGGCCCCAACAGCGCGGCTGTGTCGCTTGAAGTGCATTTGGTGGACGATGAAGCGCCGGTGCGCGCAGCATTGGAGTTTTTGTTGAGCACGCATGGCTTGTCGGTCAGCTGCTACGACGCAGGAGCGGCCTTTCTGCAACGCATTGCCAGTGGCCCGCCCCTGCGTGGCTGCATCCTGCTGGACGTGCGGATGCCTGTCATGTCGGGTCTGCAAGTCCACGACGCATTGCTCGCAAGGGGTGTGCCCTTGCCCGTTATTTTTCTCAGCGGCCACGGTGACATTGGCATGGCCGTGGCGGCGGTGAAAAAGGGCGCCTTTGACTTTGTGGAAAAGCCCTTTGGCGATACAGCGCTGGTCGGGCGCGTACGCGAAGCCCTGGCGTTAGAAGCCGCGCAACAGGCCCGACTGCACGGCAGCGACGCCCGCGACAACGCACTGACCAGCCTGACCCAGCGCGAGCGCGACGTGCTGCACCGGGTGGCGACGGGCAAACTCAACAAGGTCATTGCCGACGAACTTGGCGTCTCCATGCGCACCGTCGAGGTCTACCGCGCCCGGGTGTATGCCAAGCTGCAGGTGCGCTCGGCGGCCGAACTCGCCACCTTGCTTGCACGCCATGGCGCCGATTGAAGTCGCGCAGGTGGTCACAATGCACGTTTTCCTAAGTACACAAAGGTAAATCCATGAAACTTCTACGCTACGGCCCCGCAGGCCATGAAAAAGCAGGCGCCCTGGGCACCGACGGCCACGTGCGCGACCTGTCCATGCTGTTTTCCGATGTGGACGCCGCGCACCTGTCGCCCCGCACTTTGGCCGCCCTGCGCGCGCTGAATATAGACGCGCTGCCGGTGGTGGACGGCACGCCGCGCCTGGGCTGCCCGGTGGCCGGCATCGGAAAAATCGTCTGCGTGGGGCTGAACTACGCCGACCACGCCAAGGAGAGCGGCATGGAGCCGCCCAAAGAGCCGGTGTTGTTTCTTAAAGCGACCAGCTCGATTACCGGCCCCAATGACCCGGTGACGATTCCGCGCGGCTCGGTCAAAACCGACTGGGAGGTGGAACTCGGCGTGGTCATCGGCAGCAAAGCCAGCTATGTTTCTGAGGCCGACGCCATGGCGCACGTGGCTGGTTTTGTGCTGGTCAACGACTTGTCGGAGCGCGAGTTTCAGTTGGAGCGCGGCGGACAGTGGGACAAGGGCAAGGGTTGCGATACCTTCTCTCCCATCGGCCCCTGGCTGGTCACGCCCGACGAACTCGGCGATGTGCACGCCCTGAGCCTGTGGCTAGACGTCAATGGCCGCCGGGTGCAAAACGGCAGCACCAGCAACCTGATTTTTGGCATCCCCAAGCTCATCAGTTACATCAGCCAGTTCATGACCCTGCACCCCGGCGACCTGATCAGCACCGGCACCCCGGCCGGCGTGGGCCTGGGGCAAAAACCCAGCCCTTGGTACCTGAAGGTGGGTGACCAAATGCGCCTGGGTATCCAAGGTTTGGGCGAACAAACCCAAACCTGCGTCCCCGCCCCCTGATGGACCGGCCAACGCAACTTGGCGCCGCCTCGGTTGCAGCCACTGTGGCCGAGCGGGTTGCCGCCCCAGTCGCCGTGTACTGGGACTTTGAGAACCTGCACGCCCGCCTGGTGGAAGACCGCCAGGGTGACGGCGCCTACAACACGCCCGACGGCCGCTTCAAGGCGCAAGAGCCGCTGGTGCAGGTGCAAAAACTCTCGGACTTTGTCGCCACCCTGGGGCCGATTGCCATCCACCGCGCCTATTGCAACTGGCAGTATTTCGGCCGCTACCGCGAAGCCCTGCTGGGCGCATCCATCGACCTCGTGCAACTGTTCCCACCCGGCGCATCCGCCAAAAATGGCGCCGACATTCGCCTGTGCCTGGACGCCCAGGAAGACAGCGCCCGCTTTGCGCACATTGCCCAGTTCGTCATCATTGGCGGCGACAGCGACTTCATGCCGCTGGCGCAAAAGCTCCAAGCTTCTGGTCGCCGCGTGGTCGGTGTTGGCGCCCGCAAGTCGACCAACCGCTATTGGGCGGGGTGTTGCGATGCGTTTTATTACTACGAGGATCTGGTGGCGCTCTGAGTGCTGCTTTTTTCGTCTGCGTTGGAGCCGCGCCAAGTAGCAAAGTTACATCCGCATTGCGGCTTTTCTTCCCACTCTCCCCCCAACCCCCTCTCGCCCAGCGGGCGAGAGGGGGAGCGAACAGCCACATTTGGTTTCGTCGCTCCGGCTAGCCTTCTACCGGCGGAACACCCCAAAGCCCAGTCCTGGGAAAATACGTCGCCCGCCAACTTTCCAAAGCAGCGGCCAGTGGTGCCCTAGCCGAAGCGTAGTAACCAAATGTGGCTGTTAGCTCCCCCTTTCTACCCCGCCGGGGTGGAAAGGGGGCTGGGGGGATAGGGGGGGTAAGCGAACAAACTTTGATGACCGGGATACTGAGAAACATGAAAGCCGACAGTTACTTGGCTAGTCCACCATCCAAGCTAGCCACCCACGCATCAATCACCGCCACATCGTTCACAGCCTTGAGCGCGTCATACGCAACTTGGGCCTGCGGATAGTGGCGACGCAAGAAATTGAGCCATTGCTTAAGCCGCCCAGCCTGCTGGCGCCGCTCCAAAGTGCCGCGCACCAGGTGCCAGAAGTCGGCGATGTGCGTGTGCAAGCTGTGCCATTCAACGCACTGCGCGGGCGCGCCACCCGCGCGGGCAATAGCGTGGGCCAGGCCCGGAAAGCTGACGATGCCGCGCCCCAGCATCAGCGTGTGGCAGCCTGACTCGGCGCGGCAGGCCAGCGCGTCTTGCACGTTCCAGATCTCGCCGTTCGCCACCAGCGGCGTGTGCACCACAGCGGCAATGTCGGCGATGCGGCCCCAGTAGGCGGGTGGGCGGTAGGCGTCGGCCCGGGTGCGGGCGTGGACCACGATTTCACCCGCGCCCCCGGCCTCTAGCGCCAGCGCGCATTCTTCGGCGCGGCGGTCGTCGTGAAAGCCCAGGCGCATCTTGGCCGACACCACCTGGTGCGCGGGCACGGCGCGGCGCACGGCGGACACGATTTGGTACAGCAGCTCCGGGTCTTCCAGCAGCGCTGCGCCGCCGCCATGGCGGTTGACCACCTTGGCCGGGCAGCCGAAGTTGAGGTCCACGCCGTCGGCGCCCAAACCGGCCACGCGCGCCGCGTTGTCGGCCAGGCATGCGGGGTCGGACCCCAATAACTGGGGCCGCACCGGCACGCCCGCCAGGGTGCAGCCACCGGTTAGCAGCTCAGGCACCACGCGCACAAAAGCGCGCTCGGGCAGCAAGGTGTTGGTAATGCGAATGAACTCGGAGACACAGCGGTCAATGCCGCCCACGCGGGTCAGAACGTCGCGCAGCACAAAGTCCAGCAGGCCCTCCATCGGGGCTAAGACGATTGCCATCAGGCGATGTTTTGCGAATGGCGTCCGTGGCTTACTGCTTGGCGCCCAAGGCCAGGGCTGCGGCGCGTGAGGCCGCGAGGGTACGCGGGTCGGCCAGCTCCTGGGTATTCCAGCCGCCCAGGTGCTGCTGCGCCACCGTGCCCAACGCGGTAATGCCCGCCGGGTCGTCGTTCAGGCAGGGGATGTAGCTAAATTCCTTGCCGCCAGCGTGCAAAAAGGCTTCGCGGGCTTCCATGTTGATCTCTTCCAGCGTTTCCAGGCAGTCGCTGGTAAAGCCGGGGCAAATCACGTCCACCCGCTTCACGCCCGACTGGGCCATGGCGATCAGCGTGGGTTCGGTATAGGGCTCTAACCACTTGGCGCGGCCCAGGCGGCTTTGGAAGGTGACCTTGTACTGGTCTCTGGCCAGGCCCAGCGCATCGGCCAATAGGCGCGCGGTCTTGAAACACTCGCAGTGGTACTGGTCGCCCAGCGCCAGGGTGCGCTCGGGCACGCCGTGAAAGCTCATCACCAGCACGTCCGGGCGGGTTTGGCCCAGCCAGTGCTTGCGCACGCTGGCCGCCAGCGCGGCAATATAGGCCGGGTGGTCGTGGTAGTGGTTGACAAAACGCAGCTCTGGGATGCTGCGGGTGCGGCTGGCCCAGGTGTAGACGGCGTCAAACAGGCTGGCGGTGGTGGTGGCGGAATACTGCGGGTAGGCGGGCAGCACCAGCACGCGGGTCACGCCTTCGGCCTTCAGTGCGTCCAGTTGCGAGGGGATAGACGTGCTGCCATAGCGCATGGCCCAGCGCACCACGACTTTTTCGCCTTGCTCGCCCAACCAACCTTGCATGAGTTTGGCCTGTTTTTCCGTGCCAATTTTCAGCGGCGAACCATCGGGCGTCCAGATGCTGGCGTATTTGGCCGCCGACTTGGCCGGGCGAAAGCGCAAGATGATGCCGTGCAAGATCAGCAGCCACAGCAGGCGCGGTATCTCGACCACCCGCTGGTCGCTCAAAAACTCGGCCAGGTAGCGGCGCACGGCCGGTGCGGTGGGGGCGTCGGGCGTGCCCAGGTTGCAGTACAGCACCGCAGTGCGCGGCGTCTGGCCATGGGTGAAGGGGGGTTCTTTGGAAAACGGCATGCGCTATTCTCGCCGACCTATGCTCAATGTTTCCAAAATCAAAGCCATCACCCTGGACCTGGACGACACGCTGTGGCCGGTGGAGCCCACCATCGTCCGCGCCGAACAGGCCTTGGCCGACTGGCTGGCCCAGCACGCGCCGTCCACGTTCACCTTGCTAAGTGACAGCGCCACGCGCAGCCAGTTGCGCAAAGCGGTGAATGCGGCGCACCCCGAGGTGGCCCACGACTTCAGCGCCCTGCGCCGCGCCTACTTGCACCGCGCACTCACGCACGCTGGCGACGACCCGGCGCTGGCCCACCCGGCGTTTGAGGTGTTTTTTGCCGAGCGCCAGCGGGTGGATTTGTACCCGGACGCGCTGGCTGCGTTGGCCGCGCTGGCCACCCGGTTTCCGGTGGTGGCAGTGTCCAACGGCAACGCCGACGTGCACCGGGTTGGCCTGGGTGCCTATTTCGTAGGCAGCGTCAGCGCCCAGTCGGCGGGCGTGGCCAAGCCCCATATCGATATTTTTCATGCCGCAGCGCGCTCGGTGGAATGCGCGCCCGACGAGGTGCTGCACGTGGGCGACGACGCGCATCTGGATGTGCTCGGCGCGCTGGAAGCGGGTATGCAAGCGGCGTGGATTAACCGCGATGCCAAGGTGTGGAGCCATGTCCAAAACCCGCACTTATCTATTGAGGATATGGCCCAACTGTGCGCAGCACTGGGCCTGCGGGACTAGCGCCGCAGCCTTAGGATTTCCAGGAAAACCCGTCGGCCTCGCTTAGCGCCAGCGCAGCCATCATGCCGCTGCGAACAGCGCCTTCGAGCGTGGCGGGGTAGGGCGCATACAGGTAGTCGCCACAGGCCAGCAGCCCCGGCGCCACGCGTTGCGGAGCTCGGCGCAGGCCCGCCGTGCAGGAAAATGTGGCGCGCTTTTCCACGATGGTTTGCACCGGCGTGAGCGGTTGCCCTTGCAGGTAGTCGGCAAGCTCGCGGTTGCCCTGCGCCAGTACCTGGTCTTGCAGCATGTCGCATGTGCCAGTGCAGGCGCTCACGACAAAGGCCAGCAGGCCCTTGGGCCCGCCGAGCTGGCCCCGGTCAAACACACATTGCGCCGGCGCCAACGGGCTGCTGCGCAAGGCCAGCAGGGGCTGGGGAAGCGTGAGGCCCGGGGCATGAGCGTAGACGGTGGCAATGGCTTGGTATTTCAAGGATTGGGCCACGCGCAGCCAGCGCTGCAGGTAAATCGACAGGTTTTTGGGCGCCTGTGGGGCGTAGTTGCCAAACGCTTGCACTGCATGCTGCGCCCCAGTGGCCCAAATGACGGCGTCGAAATCGCCGTTGGCCACGCGCCAGCGGCCCGCATTCCACTGCGGCGCTTGGGCGCGGCAGGCCGTGCGCAGGTTGGCACCGCGCATTTCCAGCCAATGGGCCGCTGCTTTGGGGAAAAGGCTTGACAAGTCGACACGCGGCAGCAACAGGTCTGAGCTGGCCAGCGCCGGCCACGCAGGGTTGGCGTCGGCGGGGCGCGCCACCAGGGCGTCGTGCAAGACCGTGAGGAAAACCTGGCCGCTGGCTTGCTGGGGCGGCGTATTGAGTGCCGAAA
>CAIYQF010000145.1 GCA_903928325.1 uncultured beta proteobacterium
GCGCTCACGCAAATAGGCGTCCTCCATCTCGTCAAAATGGCGTGAAATAATGTCGAGCTGGGTGGTCAAGGCCCACTCGGCGTTGTACAGGCGGTCAACAATCCAGGCTTTCACGCCGCTGATGAGCTCGACGTCTTGCAAAAGCATCAAGTGCACATCGAGCAAGGCGCTTAGCTCGTGGGGCGCCTCTTTGGGGCCCATATGGGATATGCTGAGCTGCAAGCGGTGCAACTCCTCGACCACCGTGTCGCGGCCTGCGCGCACACGGGCAATTTCGGCATCTACCTCGTGCGCCTGGATGAAGTAGTGGGCCACCTCCATGCGACTGGCCGCCACCAACACGGCGCGCCCGATGGCCACGCCGCGCGAAACAGCGAGTCCGTGTATGGAAAACGTCATGCCCGCGCCGCCATGTGCTTTATTCCCCTTCGCCGAAGCGGTCAGCCATCAGGGCCAGCAAGGCATCCATGGCCTCTTTGGCGCGCTCGCCCTGCGTCTCTAGCGTAACCTCGGCGCCCAAGCCCGCAGCGAGCATCATCACGCCCATGATGCTTTTGGCATTGACACGGCGCTCGCCACGGCTAATCCATACCTCGCAGGGAAAACTGCCCGCTAGCTTGGTGAGTTTGGCCGAAGCACGGGCATGCAAACCCAACTTATTGCTGATGGTCGTTGTGGTTTGGATCATGGGGGGTTCTCGTTTGGTTCAGCGGAGCCGAGACGGCTACTTGCATGATGCACTGGGAACCTCCAGCCAGGGCGCGCGCCACCAGCAGGTCCAGCGACTCGTGGCGGTAGTTGATAGTGCGCAGCAGCATGGGCAAATTTACCCCAGCGACCAATTTAGATTGCGCGCCATCGACCACCTTCTGCGCTACGTTACACGGCGTGGCGCCAAAAACATCGGTCAACACCAATACCGGGGCGCCGTTGAATTGTTCAACCATGATCTGGGCCGATGCAACCGTGCCCTCTGGGGGCGCATTGGCTTGCACGTCCAAGGCAAGCAGGCTGCGTTCGACGTCGGGGAACACATGCAGCACGCAGGCGCGAAGGGCGCTTGCCAGCGGAGCATGGGCGATGATCAGGATGCCGACGGTCATGGGTTCAGGGTTTGTGGGTGAGCGAACGATTATGGCGTCTTTGCCCGCAGCAAATGCACATAGGCCCACAGGCAGCACAGTCCGTACACGCCCATAGCGCCCTGGTAGGCGCTGGGCTCGCTCCATCCCATGGCCCGAAAACCATCAATCATCAGACCTATCCCCCACTGCACGGCAAACACGCCGCTGAAGATCAGCAGGTTAAACGCCGACAGCGCCCGCCCGGCAAGCTGCGGGCCAAACGCCATTCCCACCGCAGGCTGCGCCAGGGTACCCACTGTGCAGGTAACGCAGTACAAGGTCCAGACCAACGCTGTGGCACTGCCCAGGGCGCTGCCCGACAAGGTGATCAACGCAATCAGCACCAGGTTCAAGGGCAGTCCGATTTTCATCAGCCGCTCGGCCGTCAGACCTTGGCGGGTCAACAAGGGGTTTGCCCAGCCCCAGAGCAAGAATGCCAGCATCATCGCCACGTTGAGCCAGAACATGCCCGCAGCGGCTTGGGATTGGGTATAGCCAGCCACCTTCACCATCCAGGGTGCAGCCCATAAAGTCTGTATCGCGACCAAGCCGCCATAGCTGACAAACCCAAAGGGCGCCAGGCTGCGAAAGAACGGGTTGCGCCACACCTCGGCGTAGCCGGGCGCAGCGGCCAACGTGCCTTGGGCGGTGACCGCCTTGGCAGGCGAAGGTGGCACCTGCCAGGCGATGAACACCATGGACAAAGCCAGCAAGCCACCGAGCAACAAGAACAAGAAGCGCCAGCCGGTCAGCGGCACGAGCCACTGCACTGGCAAGGTGGAGGCCACCATGCCCAGCGCGCCGGTCATCAGCATCCAGGAATTGGCGCGCATTTGGGCCCCTGGCGCATACCAGCGGCGGTAACTGGTCAATGGCGCCATCAAGCAAGCGCTTACCCCTACACCACACAGTGTGCGCGCTGCGAGCAAGCCCACAAAGCTCGTGGCACTGGCAAAGGCCACACAGGCCACCACGGCCACGGCCAAAAAGCCCAATAGCACCCGCTTGGGGCCCAGAGCGTCAAGCCAACGCCCCAACGGCAATTGGGTCAGCGCAAAGCCGAAGAAGTAGCCCCCCGCCAACAAACCCAGGTCCCCGGCCGTGAGCGCGAACTCCAGCACCAGCGTAGGCGCCAGGGTGGCGGTAATGGCGCGGATGAGCGTCGACAAAAAATAGGCAAATGCAAATGCCAAAAACAGCGCAATGGCCCGGTGGCGGGCCATGGGCTCAAATGGGGTGTCGCTCATGGCGCTTGTATTTCGCTGAAAAAGGGCTTGGCCATGTCGTCATGGATGTTTGGCGCGTACAGCGCCATGTGAAACAGGTCAAGTCCGTCGCGTACCCACGCCAGGCGGGCTTGTACCGCTTGGCCACTGGCGTCCTGGCCTTGGGTGTTGACCAAGAGCATGGGCAAAGGGTGCTGGCCCAAAGTCTGAGCGGATGAGGACGTGGACGGGCCCGCTCGCATGTGCGCCAAGGCGCTAGACCGCCAGTTAGCGAGCAGGGCGTCGAGTGCCTGGACGTCCTGGGCGTGCACGTGGCTGATGGCAAACATAGCGCCGTCTGCCTGGCAGCCCACCATGTCCATGGCAATCGTTTGCGCGGCCAACACCACATTGCGCTGCGCTTGGTCGGGTTTGCAGGGCAACAATACAGTGAGCCGACCCATTGCGACGGTACGCCAGTTCAAACTGGGACTGCAGCCGTTGAATGACCCCAAGCAGAAGAGCATCCCAATAAACACGCCGATGCGAACGCCATGAAGTTGAACCCACACCCAACGCGCCATGACGAAACCTCTTTGCATGAAACCAAACGGTGAAGGTTACGATGGTAGCGGCTTAGCACCCCCGCAAACCGCCCTTCACCGAATGCTCCCCTGGCAGCGCGCTTAATATAGGCTCATTGGCGGAAGGCGTCGTGGCAGCCTTTGCAACTGCTGCCCACGCCAGCCACGGCTGCTTTGATGTTTTCTGGATTGCCCGTCTTGGCCAACGCGCTGAGCTTGGCCATCTCAGACTGCATTTTTTCGGCGTAGTCGTTGAATTTGGCACGGTCACTCCAGACCTCCGGTTTGGCTTTGGTGTCGCCCTTGTCGGTTCCCTCGCCAAATGCTGCCCATGGCAGCTTGGACATTGCCTCAGCCGTGGCGGCATTGTCTGCCGCGACTTTGGCGTCAAAAGGTACTTTGCCAGTGGCCATGGCAGCGACACGGCCAAAGTGCTGTCCCATGACATACAAGGCGCTCTTGCGGTACTTGACAGCGTCATCGGCTTTGGCGAACTGGGCTTGTACGGGTGACGCAAATGCACCAACGGTGATGGCAAGCGCGAGACATTTGGAAAAACTGAGCATGGCGGTCCTCAAAGAACAGGGTTTCGGAGCTCGGATTTTCGCTGTACTCGACGCGTTCACGTTCGGTGAAGCCCAATGGCTTGGTGTTGTGCAGGGTCTTGTTCGGATTTTCAGCGCCACACGGTTTGGATAGACTTGCAGGCCTTGAATCTTCTACGCTGGAAATAAAACCCGTGATGCCCATCAGAGTTTGGGATTTGCCCACCCGCATGTTTCATTGGAGTCTGGCGGCATGTGTCTGCGGGCTGCTTGTTACGGCACAAATCGGCGGCACTGCAATGCCATGGCATTTTCGCTTTGGCTACGCGGCGCTGGTTCTGGTGATGTTCCGCTTGATATGGGGCTTTGTGGGCGGTTACTGGTCCCGGTTTTCAGTTTTTTTGTCCACCCCAGGCGCGGCGTTAGCCTATGCGCGCACCCCGTTTCGCGCGCGGCCGCGCAGTGTAGGTCACAACCCTTTGGGTGCTTGGTCGGTCCTGACCATGTTGTTGGCCACTTTGCTGCAAGTGGTTGCCGGGCTGTTTAGCGACGACGACATCGCTGCCAGCGGACCCCTGGTGCGCTTTGCCAGCGGCCAGTGGGTTGAGTGGGCAACGCATTACCACACTGGACTGGGAAAGCTCGCCCTGTTCGGATTGATCGCATTGCACGTAGTGACCGTCGTTTGGTACCGCCTGAAGCACGGACTTGACCTGGTACGCCCCATGCTGGAAGGTGACAAACTACTGCCGCCAGACACACGCGCCGCAAACGACACGACGACTGCACGTTTTTTTGCCGCTATGGTATTCGCCACCTGCGTCGGACTGGTGGTATTTTTCTTACCTTGAAAAATGCGGCACGCTCCCGGTGCGGCGGCAACCCGTGCGCCGGGTTACCCACCGAACCGCGCGTTAGTTAGATCTTGGCCTGTGCCAACAGCGTTGCTGCATCGCTGACTTCGAACTTGCCTGGGCCTTCGACGTTCAGGCTTGCGACCTTACCGTCCCTGACCAACATTGAATAGCGGTTGCTGCGCAAACCCATTCCCCGGCTTGTTAGATCCAAAGTCAGTCCCGTCGCCTTCGAAAACTCTGCGCTTCCGTCAGCCAACATACGCACCTTGGCGAGCGTCTTTTGATCGCGCGCCCAAGCGCCCATCACAAAGGCGTCGTTCACGCTGACGCACCAAATCTCATCCACGCCAGCGGCCTTGAAATCATCAAAGTGCTGCACGTAGCCTGGCACATGCTTGGCTGAGCAAGTGGGCGTAAAGGCGCCGGGAAGCGCAAACAATGCGATGGTTTTGCCGGTCGTTGCCTTGGATACATCCACCGCATTGGGGCCGATGCTGCAGCCTTCGCCCTCGACTTCCGAGTACTCCATCAAGGTCGTTGCGGGAAGTGTGTCGCCTACTTGGATCATGTTCTCTCCTATTTATGGGTTCAGGTTGTAAAAATGAAAAACGGCCCGTCATTGTGGGCCGTTTTTGCAAGCTGCGCAGCGCAAGCGCTGCAAGGGCTTATACCGCCGCGGCCTTCTCCACCAAACGGGTAGCAACCCAATTCTTGGTTTTGGAAATAGGACGGCTCTCGGTGATTTCGATCACATCACCCATTTTGTAGGTTCCATTTTCGTCGTGGGCGTGGTACTTGCTGGATTTACCAACAATCTTGCCGTAAAGCGCGTGCTTGACACGGCGCTCAATCAACACAGTTACGGTCTTGGACCGCTTGTCGCTGACCACCTTGCCAATCAAGGTGCGCTTGAGGGATTTTTTAGCTTCCGTCA
>CAIYQF010000146.1 GCA_903928325.1 uncultured beta proteobacterium
AGCACGCTCATGCCCTTGAAGAGCGCCAGGTTCTGGAACGTGCGCGCCACGCCCATCACCGCCACCTGGTGGCTGTTCATGTGCTTGAAAGTCTGGCCGCGAAAGCTGATGGTGCCCACTTGGGGGCTGTAGACGCCGTTGATGCAGTTGAGCATGGAGCTCTTGCCCGCGCCGTTAGGGCCGATGATGGCGCGAATTTCATGCTCGCGCACGTCAAACGAAATGTCGGTCAAGGCCTTGACGCCGCCAAAGGACAGCGAGATGTTCTTCACGTCCAGAATGACGTCGCCAATTTTTTTGGCGCCTGGGGGGGTGGGCGCGACCGATGCGGCGTCCACTTGGGGCGTTGTGCGGCTGCTCATGCTGCGGCTTTCACGGGGGCAAAGGTTTGGGTGTCGTCGATGCGCAGTGTGGCGCTGACGCTGCCGGTGCGACCGTCCTCAAACTTCACCTGGGTTTCAATGAACTGCTGGGTTTTGCCGTGGTACAGGGCGTCGATCAGCGGCTGGTATTTGTCGGCAATAAAGCCCCGGCGCACCTTGTTGGTCCGGGTGAGTTCGCCGTCATCGGCGTCCAGCTCTTTGTGCAGCACCAAAAAGCGGCTCACTTGGCTACCCGCCAGCAGCGCGTCCTGGCTCAGGTCGGCGTTGACTTGCTCCACGCATTCTTTAATGAGCTGGTAGACCTCGGGCTTTTGCGCCAGATCGGTGTAGCCGGCGTAAGGCAGGTTGCGGCGCTCGGCCCAGTTGCCCACAGCGTCAAAGTCGATGTTGATGAGCACGCACACCTGCTCGCGCCCATCGCCATAGGCCACCACCTCTTTGATTTGCGGAAAGAACTTGAGCTTGTTTTCCACGTACTTGGGCGCAAACAAGGCGGCATCGAAGGCACCGCCCTTGATACGACCCACATCTTTAACGCGGTCGATAATTTTCAGGTGGCCGTGCGCATCGATAAAGCCGGCGTCGCTGGTGTGGTACCAGCCGTCTGCGGTCAATACCTCGGCGGTGGCGTCGGGGTTTTTGTAGTAGCCCCGCAACAGCCCCGGCGACTTCACCAGGATTTCGCCGTTATCCGCCACCTTGATTTCCACCCCGGCGCAGGGCACGCCCACGGTGTCGGCGCGCGCCTCGTGGTCAGGCTGCAGGCAGACAAATACGGCGGTTTCGGTGGAACCGTAGAGCTGCTTGAGGTTGATGCCAATGGAGCGGTAAAAGCTAAACAAGTCCGGGCCAATGGCCTCACCTGCGGTGTAGGCCACGCGCACCCGGCTAAAGCCCAGGTTGTTGCGCAAAGGGCCATAGACCAGCAAGTCGCCCAGGGCGTAGAGCGCCCGGTCCACCAGGCCCACGGGTTTGCCGTCCATCAAATCCGGCCCGACGCGCTTGGCCAGGCGCATGCAAGCTTCGAACATGCTGCGCTTGAGCGCGGAGGAGTCTTCCATGCGAATCATCACACTGGTGAGCAAGCCCTCAAACACGCGGGGCGGCGCAAAGTAGTAGGTGGGGCCGATTTCTTTCAGGTCTATGGTGGCAGTGGCCGCAGACTCGGGGCAATTGACCACATAACCGCAGGACAGCCACTGCGCGTAGCTGAAAATGTTTTGGCCAATCCAGGCCACCGGCATGTAAGCCAGCACTTCTTCTGCACTGGTCAGGTGGTCAAACTCGGCGCCCGCACGGGCACGGTTGAGCAAGGAGTCATGCGTGTGCACCACGCCTTTGGGCTGGCCGGTGGTGCCGGAGGTGAAAAACATGGCGCCCACGTCGCTGGGCTGGGTGGCCGCTACCGCATCGCGGAAGAAGCCGGGGTGCGCGGCCGCATACGCAGCCCCCGCCTCCTGCAAGGCGTCCATGGAACACAGACCCGCTGCTTGGTAATTGCGCAGGCCGCGCGGGTCATCAAAATAGATGTGGGCCAGTTGCGGTGCGCTGTCTTGGACTTCGAGCAGCTTGTCGACTTGTTCCTGGTCTTCGGCAAAGGCAAAGCGCACTTCGGCGTTCACTATCGGGAACACACACTCGGCAGCCGCCGCGTCCTGGTACAGCGGCACCGGAATGCCGCCCAAGGATTGCACTGCCAACATGGTGGCGTACAGCCGGGGCCGGTTGGCGCCCACCACCACCATGTGGTCACCGGCGCGCAGGCCGGCTTGGTGCAAGCCGCAGGCCAGTTGCTCGACCATCACGGCCAGATTGGCCCAGTTCAGCGTCTGCCAAATGCCATATTCTTTTTCACGCATGGCAGGAGCCGCCGGGCGAACCGTAGCGTGGTGCAGTAAGAGTTGCGGAAAAGTCGTTTGCATTCCAAATCCTTGGGGTCAAAAGCCCGCTCGCACGCAAGTGGCCTTGTATGGCGGCGATAGTAGGACCGCATTTGACGCCAAGTTGTCATTCGAACGACAATTGAGCCGCCTAGGCCCTAGGTGTTTTCCCTTCTCTTGCCAACAACTGACAAAAGTGGGGTCCCTGGGCGCAGACGCTTTGATCAACTGCCAGCCACCGCTCCCATTTCCCATGCCAACTGACACCAGCCTGCACCAGCGCCGCCGTCCGCTCACCGAGTCGGAGCTTGAAGCTATTCCCTGGATCCACCTGCTCAAACCCGAGGAGCGCCAGCGCGCTGCCGACGACCTCAAAGTCGCAGAGGCCGCGCCCGGCGAAACCCTGTGCCGCACCGGTCGACCGGCGACCTACTGGTTTGGCGTGATCGACGGCCTGCTGAAAATGAGCACCGACAACGCCCAAGGCCAAACCATGACCTACACCGGCATTCCACCCGGCGGCTGGTTTGGCGAAGGCACGGCGCTCAAGCGCGAGGCCTACCGCTACAACATCCAGGCCCTGCGCTCCAGCCGGGTGGCAGGCCTGCACGTGGATACCTTTCACTGGCTGCTGGACCACTCCATTGGCTTTAACCGCTTTGTGATGAACCAGCTCAACGAGCGCCTGGGCCAATTCATCGCCGCGCGCGAGATTGACCGCATGAACAACCCCGACGCCCGCGTGGCGCGCAGCCTGGCCGCGCTGTTCAACCCGGTGCTCTATCCGGGCGTGGGTGAGGTGCTGCGCATCACCCAGCAAGAGCTGGCCTACCTGGTAGGCCTGTCGCGCCAGCGGGTCAACGAGGCGCTGACCACACTGGCAACCCAAGGCTCGATTCGGGTTGAATACGGCGGCCTGCGGGTGCTGGACCTGGCGGCGCTGCGTTCGCAGCTCGTAGCAAGCTAGGCACAATGCGCTGCCTAAGATAAACCCTATGACTGAACCCACTTCCAAGAAACCCACACTCACCGTGCCAGTGAAGGCCTTTCAGCGCGCCGCGCCGCCCGCGCGCCCGGTGCCAAGCGCTGCCGCGCCTGCGCCGTCGCTTGCCGCAGCGCGCATTGCCACCAAAAAACGAGCGCCCATCCCAATCGGGCAAACCAACACTGCGGCTCAGGGCGACAACGGCACCATGCGCCTGAACAAGCGCATGGCCGAACTCGGCCTTGCTTCACGCCGCGAGGCCGACGACTGGATTGGCAAGGGCTGGGTCAAAGTGGACGGCCGGGTGGCCGAAATGGGCATGCAGGTGGCGCCCGACGTCAAGATTGAGATCGACAAGCTGGCCAAAGGCCAACAGGCCAATCTGGTCACGGTGCTGATCAACAAGCCGCTAGGCTGGGTGAGCGGCCAGGCCGAGGACGGGCACGAGCCTGCCATCACCCTGGTGCAGCCGCAAAACCGCTGGGCCGAGGACAACGCCCGCTTTTTCTTTCATGGCAGCCAGCTCAAGAGCCTGGTGCCCGCCGGGCGGCTGGACATTGATTCCACCGGTCTGCTGGTGCTCACGCAAGACGGCCGGGTGGCGCGCCAGCTCATAGGCGAAGACGCGGTGATGGAAAAAGAATACCTGGTGCGCGTGGTCTACACCGGCGTGCTCAACACCGCAGCCGCCACTTCGGCGGCGGCTACTTATGGCGGCAAGGTCCAGCAACTCAGCCGCATTGACGATGACGACCCCATCAGCGCCGACGTGCAATCGGTGTTCCCGCCCGAAAAACTGCAACTGTTGCGCCACGGCCTGAGCCTGGACGGACAGGCACTCAAGCACGCCAAGGTGGAATGGCAAAACCCCGAGCAACTGCGCTTTGTGCTGCACGAGGGCAAAAAACGGCAAATCCGG
>CAIYQF010000147.1 GCA_903928325.1 uncultured beta proteobacterium
GGCGGCGAGCACGCGCTCGGCAAACACGCAAATGCCCGGCTCACCACCGTTCAAAAATGCGAGGATTGCAAATTCATCGTCACCAAAGCGCACGACAGTGTCGCTTTCGCGGGCGTCTGCGCGCAGCCGGCCCGCTATTTCGACCAACACCAAGTCACCGGCCGCGTGGCCAAGGGCGTCGTTGACGAGTCTGAAATCATCGATGTTGAGCACTAGAACGGCCAAGGTCATTTCGGGCTGGCGGCGTTGCAGAGCCAGCAATAGCTCCAAGCGCTCAAAAAAATGCAGGCGATTGCCAAGCTGGGTCAAGGCGTCGGTGTGGGCTTGGGCCTTCAAGGTGTCGTGCGCCAAAAAAAGCCTGCGCATCAGTTCGTTGAGTGCGCGGGCCAGATCGTCGAGTTCGTCTTGTCCTTGAACCGGCCACAGTGGCATGGTTTCGGAGTCAAACTGCTGCTGCGAGCGCGCCAACCGGGAGAACCGGCGCAAGCGACCCAAAATCAGCCGGTTGGTCAGCCATGCCACGCTGAACAAAGCTACCACCAGCACGGTAGCAGCAGACCAGCGGATCGCGCTGGCCGATGTGCTCAACATTTCTTGCATCAAATCGGGTAGGCCAGCCTCCAGGGCGAACTCGCTGGCGCCGGTGCTGTCTGTTACGGCTCTGACCGACCTGTGGCGGCTGGCGGTAGGGGGTGGCGTGGGCTGCGCCACAGGCGCAGGTAGCAAACGCAAGGGCACACCGGTCAAGCCAGTTAGCTTGGCCATGTAGGCTGCATTGAGTTTGCGTCCAAAAACAATGGCGCCGAACAGCTCACCCTGCCCGCCGCTGTGACGTATGGGGGAGTAGGCCAAAAGTACCGGCAGGCCCTGCATGGAACGCACGGCGTAGCCACCGGTTCGGCGCTGCTGCGCCGTCAAGTGCGCCCACATGGATTGCGCCGCCTCAGTAGCCGCGCTGGGTGTGACGGATAGCACCACATCGCTTGCCTGCAGCTCAACGGCGGAATGGAGTTGGCCCGCGGCATTCAGGTACACCGCAAAGTCGGTGGCATTGTTCTCCATTGAGAACGGCGTGTAATTACTCTGTAGATAGTTGCGGCTGAACTTGCGCAGGTGCTCCACGCTATCGTCCCACACCCCGTAGTCAACCGCCATGCGCACCAAGGCCTCTATCGGTTGCTGAAAACCCAGCATAACCCGCTGCATAAGTTCCAGTTCTGATCGCTCGACAAGTGCCTGCACCTGGCGTTGAGAAAAAGAAACAAACGCCTCCGACGAACCCCAGCCGACCAGGGCCAGCACCAAGGCAAGCGATGCCAAAACCCGAATACGCAAAGTCTTTAGCATCAAAAGGGCCGTTCGAGCAGGCCACAACATGGGCCCATGGCAGTCTAGTGGCCTGCGCGCGGGTGTTGTTGACAATTGTCAACCGATCCACAGTTGGCGCAAGGGTTGCGCACTGCACAACGCCAAAATGCAATAAGCCCGAAAAGAACCAGTCTCTTCGGGCTTAGCCATGCGCAGTACCTACTGCAGCAGTGTGCCTTAGTCGGCGCTAAAACTCACCACGTCGGCCACGGCGCGACGCACTTTGCGGGGCCAGTTGCCGGGTGCGGAGCGCCCCACGGCGATCAGCATGACTGGGATTTCGTCGGCGGCGAGTGTGCACTCGGCGCTGACAGCCGTGGGGTCATAACCAATCATGGCACCCGACACCAAGCCCTTGCCATGGGCGGCGTACATGAGCGTCATGGCGGCCATGGATGCCGAGCGGATGGCCTCGTCGCGCTGGAACTGCTCTTTTCCGTCGTACATGCCGTTGGCCATGCCAATCCAGCCATCATAGGCAGCCTGGTCGATGTGGCCGCCGTCGACCATGGGTTTGATCAGCACGGGTAGGTCTTTGTGGCCACCGACTTTGCCAACCACCACAAAGGTGACCGCTGCGTCGCCGACTTTGGGCTGGTTGTAAGCGGCGGCTTTGAGGCGGGCCTTGGCTGCAGGCGTGTTGACAGCCACCAGGCGCCAGTTTTGCTGGTTGAAGGAGGTGGGCGTCTGGTTGGCCAATTGCGCCAACTCGGTGATCTCCGCCTGGGTCATCACGTGGGCAGGGTCAAAGTTGTTGGCAGAGGTGCGGCCATTGATGGCGCTGAAAACGTCGGTCATGAAAAGTCCTAAAAATGAGAAAAGCGAAACGACAAATGCGGCGGAATCTTACGACACTGGCGATTCAACCAGCATAACTGTCCAGCGTTTCGCAAACGCCCCATAATCCATGGCCCCACCGCTTTCACCACCGACACCCCAACCTATGCCCGAGCCCATGCAGGCGCCGACCGATGTGCCGCTGCCCCGTGGCGCCATCGTGGCGCTGTCTGTGGCGGCGTTTGGCAGCGGCATGTCGCTGCGGGTGATGGACGCCATGCTGCCCCGACTGGCGGCGGAATTCGCTTTGAGTCTGGGTGCAGCGGCCTCGGTGATTACGGTGTTTGCCGTGGCCTATGGGCTGGCGCAACTGCTGTTTGGCCCTTTAGGCGACCGCTTTGGCAAATACCGGGTAGTGGCGCTGGGATGCCTGGCCTGCGCGCTGACTACGGTGGCTTGCGCTCTGGCGCCCAGCTTTGGCCTTCTGTTGCTGGCGCGCACGCTGGCCGGGGCCACGGCGGCGTCCATCATTCCGCTGTCTATGGCCTGGATTGGCGATGTCATTGCTTACGAGCGGCGCCAACCTGTGCTCGCACGCTTTCTGATCGGACAGATTCTGGGCCTGTCGGGCGGTGTGGCTTTGGGCGGTTTTGCCGCCGACCACCTGCAGTGGCGCACGCCCTTTGTGCTGATTGCGCTGGTTTTTCTGTTGATTGCGGTCTGGTTGCTGGTGCTAAACCAGCGCCTGCCGCTCCAGGCACGCCAGCGCCGCCAGGGCGAAGGCTCGGCGTTGGCGCGCATGGTGTCCGAGTTTGGCCAGGTGCTGGCGCTACCCTGGGCGCGGGTGATTTTGGCAACGGTGTTTGCCGAAGGGGCCTTTTTGTATGGTTCCTTCGCTTTTATGGTTTCGCATTTGCATCAGTTGCACGCACTGTCGCTCTCGGCGGCGGGCCAGGTGGTGATGCTTTATGGCCTGGGCGGCTTGCTGTTTGCGTTCGCTGCACCCGGTCTGGTGCGCCGCCTAGGCGAGGTTGGCTTGTGCAAATGGGGCGGCGCCCTGGTGGCACTGGCGTTTTTGGTGGTGGCTCTGGCAGACGCCTGGTGGTGGTCGGTGCCTGCCTGCTTTATGGCCGGTCTGGGTTTTTACATGCTGCACAACACCTTGCAAATCAACGCCACCCAGATGGCGCCTGAGCGCAGGGGCGCAGCGGTGGCGGCGTTTGCGTCCTGCTTCTTTATCGGTCAGTCAGTGGGCATTGCGGCCAACGGCCAACTCATTGCACTGATGGGCACGACTGGCATTATTGTGCTGGGCGCTCTGGGGGTGTGGCTGGTGTCCTGGAACTTTGTGCGGCTGCTGCGCACCAAGCGGCGCCATGACCTCGAATAGCCAATGACGGTGTAGTTTCAATTCTCCGGTGCAACTGCCAATTCGCTGATGAGGCGGTGATAGAAGCGAATGGCATCCGCGTAGTTGTCCACGCTCAATCGTTCGTTGGTTCCATGGAAACGTTTCAAATCTTCCGCATTCGCCCGCACCGGTGAAAACTTGAATATATGGTCGCTGATGTCGCCGTAGTGGATGGAGTCTGTGGCCGCCACCATAAGACCGGGGGCGACCAAGGCGTCCGGGAAAACCTCCCGAATGGTCTTGTTAAGAATGGCGTACTGCGCCGAGTTGGTGGGCGCTACTTTGGATGAATTCACGGCGCCTGGCAGCGCATACAACTCAAAAGCGGATGACTGCGTCGCCTGTGCCACTGTGCTGCGCACGTGGTCCATCACCTGTTCTTTCGTATCGCCTGGCAATATCCGAAAATTTAGCGTGGCCTCGGCACGCCCCGGTAAGACGTTCTCCTTGTTGCCGGCGTTCACGATGGTCAGCGCGGTGGTGGTGCGCAGCATGGCGTTGGTACTGGCTACACTTTCAAGTTGCTTTTTGACCACAGGCCCAAACAGCCAAAGATTGGACAGCGCCACCCGAGAAAAACTACCCATTTCGGGCGCCAGGGTTTCAAAAAGTTCACCCGCCACACCGCGAATTCCGCTGGGCAGTTGCTCGTCGTCCAAGCGCTTTAAAGCAGCGCTCATCATGCCAATCGCACTGGTACCTTGTTTGGGCGGCATCGATGAATGCCCTGGTGTGGCGGACACCTTTAAGACCACGGACAGGTAGCCCTTCTCAGCCACGCCTATCAGTGCTGCGGGCTTTTTGAGGCCGGGCATCACACCATCAAGAACCAGCAGGCCCTCATCAATCACAAAATCGACGTGGACCTTGCGCTCGCCAAGCAGGGCAGCAATTTTTGCGGCGCCACGCAAGCCGCCCACCTCTTCATCCGCACCAAAGGCAAGATAAACCGTCCGGGCGGGTTGGTATCCACTGGCCAGCAGCATCTCGACCGCTTCCATCTGCGACATCAGGTTGCCTTTGTCATCCCAAGAGCCACGTCCCCAGACGTGGCCGTCTTTTACGTCACCCGAAAAGGGTGGATGTTGCCAGTCACCTTCCGTGCCCGGAGCGATCGGCACCACATCCTGGTGGGCCATCAAAAGAACAGGCTTTGCCTTGGGGTCACTGCCCTCCCATGTGTATAGCAGGCTCAATCCAGCTACTTCCTCGCGATTGAGCTTGGCATGAATCAGCGGGAACTTGCGCTGCAAAAAATCATGCAACTGGCGAAATTGGTCGGCACTGAGATTTGGATCATCACGGGATGAGATCGTTCGAAATTGGACAGCCTGCGCAAGCCTGTCGGCGACTGCGGCTTTGTCGATGGCCAGCAATTCAAGCGCTGGGACCTGCAACTGGCGCGATGTCTTGCGCAGTGTGTTGATGGCAACTGTCGCAACCAGCACAAGCAACATAGCCAAACAAAACAGAAGAATTTTTTTGACCATGGTAGTGACCTCTTTGGTGTTTTTGGGCTCGGCAAAAGTGCACACATCATAAAGTCGGCCCAACGGCTGGTATTTAGCCTGCTTGCGCGGGCGTAAGGTGGCCCCCGCCTAAAATGACAGCATCAAACTGATGAAAGTTGCTTTGTTATGCAGACTGCCTCCGAACACCTTGATGGGCTTGAATGGAATCAATGGCCGCTCGATCAGGTCGCCAAACGAGGCAAGGCGCAATGGAAGGAGCTGCTCGGCAGCGCTTCGGGGTGCCAGAACGACATAACGATGGGGGTTGTTCGCCTCAGACAGGATGAATCACTTGAGCCGCATCGCCATGCACAGCCCGAAACTTATTACACACTGTCAGGACGCGGAACGGTCACCATTGAGGGTGTGGTTCATAACGTCGAACCCGGAAGAATGTTGTTCATTGCGGGCAATGCCCAGCACCAGATCAACAACGTTCATGAAGAGGACCTGCAGATCCTTTATGTGTTTGCGGTCAGTGATTTCAGCAAAATTAAGTACCACTTTTAGTAGGCCGCTAGCGCGTCCTGCAATTTTGCGTGCTCCACCTTGACCAGCCACATCTATTCAGCTTAGCTTTGGAAGTGAACCTGCCCCTGATTGACGCACCTCTTAGCCAGCGAATTATGCGGCTTTCATACGCTGTGCCGCCAGCCAGCTTCTCTCAAACTGCATCAGGCTGACGTAGCCCAATGTCGATTGGATCCGGCGGTGGTTGTAGAACGTCATCCAGTCAATCACCTCTTCCATGGCCTGCCTGCGTGTTGCAAACCGGTGGGCCTTAATGAATTCCCGGTGGACTTCGCACAGATTGGTGGCGACTGAGGCAGGAGCCGGTGGCCAGGGTGGGGGAGTTTGGGTGGCCATCAGGGGCACTTGGGCACTGAGCGCAGCCCGCACCCGAGGATGGTCGCACCGCGCGCAACCTCACCCCAACGCGGCTCTCGCGACGTACAGCGCCCGGTTGCCCATTCCGTACACACCCTCAGACAGCAACGCGCTTGAGCACTTCTAGCTTCTGCTCCAGCGTGTACCCCACGGTGCCGTAGCTCGCGTACTCCGAGTTGCCTCGAATGTGACCGGTGATAGATTAGAGAAGGTCGGAACCTTTCAATCCTTGAGATCAACCCCCAATTCCCGCGCAACGTCAGCCGAATGTTGACCCGTTTGCGCCGGATGCGCCAGCTGTTGCGACTCAACTGCTGAAAAACGCACGGGGGGCCGTACTTCAATGTATTTACCCTCTGTAGGGTGATCGCGCTCTACAAATAAGCCAGACGCCTTGAGCTGGGGATCAATCAACAAATCGTCTATCGTGTTGATCTTGCTCGCGGGAATATCAATTTCCGCAAAAACGGCCAACCATTCATCGGTCGTTCTATCTGGGAGAACGCGAGCCATGTGTTCATAAAGCCTGTGTGCGTTCTCACGACGGAGCATGAGTGTTGTTAATCCCGGCTCTTGAAGTACATCGGGACGCCCCACCAACTCAAAGAATTTGATCCAACGTCCGTCCTGATAAGGAGCAACGACGATATAACTATCCTTCGTGCGCATCGGCTGCCTAGTGGGATCTAGTTGCCTTGCATAGCCACTTGGGCCAATTGCAGGAACAAATGTTTTTTCATAGAGATGATCGACGGTAGTAAAGCTGGCGACGGCCTCCATCATCGGCACCTCGACATACTGTCCCTCGCCGGTACGTAGGCGATGAATGACGGCTGCAAGGACTGCATAGACCGCATGCAAACCAGACACTTTGTCAGCCATCGTCATTGGGAAAAAGCGAGGCGCGGGATTTCCGTCGACGCGGGGTAGAAGTGAAGCCACGCCGGAGGCAGCTTGAATAATGTCGTCATAGGCAGGAAGCCCTGAATGGGGACCACGGGTGTCGAAGCCCGCGCAATGGACATAAATAATGTCGGGCCGGAGTTTCTTAACAGCATCGTAGCCAAGGCCTGCGCGCTCAATGGCGTCAGGGCGGATGTTATGAATGAAGATGTCGCTACTCTCGACCAACTTGTTCATTGCACGGCGACCAGATTCCGTTTTCAAATCCCACACCACGGAGCGCTTACCCCGGTTCATTCGCATGTGCAGCGCCCCCATCAGCGGCGTCTTCGCAGACTTTCCAATATTCCTGGAGATATCGCCACCCTCGGGTTCGACCTTAATAACGTCGGCACCTAAATCAGCAAGAATTTGAGTGCAGTAAGGGCCAAAGACGACGGTGGTCATGTCGGCTACGCGCATTCCACTAATGAGAGACGGCTTCATATTGGATTCCATGTGTTCGACCCCTGAACGCACCTTTACCGATGCGCTTGCGGTGTCCAGTTAGGCATAATTGAATAGCCAAGCAAGTGCCATTGCAATCAATCATGGAGCTTAGGCGTTGGCCAACCAATCGCCATCGTCGAAAGCGACGACCAGCATTCATCCCTGCAACCGCGAGAATTCAGCGTTAAGCCATATCGCCTAGATGTCATCTAAGAAAACGTCACCTGCAACGTCACCACGGTCATCCGTTGTAGCTGCGGCAAAGCTGACTCCGCCCGCAAGTCAGACGAGTCAGGTTTATAGGACAGAACTATTGAATCTGGTCGCGCGAAATTCGGGGGCCAAGCTAATCATGGTGCACTCCGCAGCAGGTTTTGGCAAGACGACGCTGATGGCGCAAATGCTGCACCGCTTTCGTAGCGAAGGCGTGCGCACTGCTTGGCTCACACTGGATGCCTCCGACAACGATTGTTCGCGATTTCTTTCAAGCCTGAGTGCAGCAGTGGAGTTGCCGTTATTGGAATCAAAGGCGGATTGGAAGCCCAATGACGTTGTCGAGCGTTTGGCTCGGGAGACTGCTCCTTTCACCTTATTTTTTGACGACTTCGAAGCAATCGTAGATGCGTCCGTGCTGACGGTTGTGCAATCTCTTATCGAGGGACTTCAACAGGGCAGTCGAATCATCATTGGCTCCCGAGGCTTGCCCGCGCTCCCCGTGTCCCGACTTCGAGCCCGCGGTCAGATGCTGGGGATTGATACGGAATCCTTGCGCTTTAGCTTGGATGAAGCCAATGACCTGTTTCGAAAACAACTTGGAAACAGTGCTCGAGAACGCTTTATTCGTCGGGTACACCAGGATACTGAAGGCTGGGTGACGGCGCTGTGGCTGGCCTCTCGCTCTCTGCCAGGACCTCAAGAACAAGAAACGTACCTCACAGAAAATTTTTCTGGTTCATCGCGTGCGATTGCAGACTACCTTGCGGACGATGTTTTTAGTCAGCAGCCTGCAGTCATCAAAGATTTTCTTTTGCGGTGCAGCATTCTTCGCCATCTGGAAATTCCGCTTTGCCAAGCATTGATGCCCAATTCGGATTCGGCGCTTATTCTTGAGCAATTAGAGACCCAAAATCTGTTTTTGGTCGCTTTGCCGGGGCCAACGCCTGCCTGGCGCTTTCACCGACTTTTTGCCCGTTTTCTGCAAAACCGCTTGCTACGTGAGCGCCCTCAAGACATAGAACGATTGCATCTCTTGGCATCTGCCTGGTATGAATCTGTGGGACGGCCGGTTCCATCCGTCGATCATGCAATCGACGCCGGTGATTACCCGGTTGCCCTCGAGTTGCTGACAGTGCATGCGCAGCGGCTTCTGGAAGAGGGGCGGATGCGTTTGCTTGCTCAGTGGTTTGACGCCATCCCGAAGTCAGCGATAAAGGAACATCCCGTACTGCAAGCGGTTGCCGTATGGGCTACGCTTTTTACCGGTGGTCCAGTCCAGGCATCCGAGCGACTGGAAAGTTCAAGTTGCCTGAAAAGCAAGAATGTCGAGGTGCAGGCACACGTCAACGCGCTCCGTCCACTGTTGTTGACCATGCGCGACCAGTATGACGAGGCAATCGTACTTGGAAGTGAATGCCTTGCCAAACTTCCGTCATGTAATCCGTATGCCGACGGAGTATTGAGAAATGCGATGGCGCATGCATTCACCGTCGTGGGAGAAATAGGACGTGCGAAAAAGCTGGTAGATGAAGCCCGGCAGCACACAGGCGACACCAACTTCAATCGCATGTACGCGGAATCTATTGACGGCATGATCGATTTTCAGGCCGGCCGCTTGCGCATGGCAACCTCGCACTTTAGAGACAGCCTGAATGCGACCCGTGCACAAAGTAATAACTTTGCCAGCGGGAATGCATGGGCAGGAATTCTTTATGCAGGTGCGCTCTACGAAGCAAATGAACTGGAAACAGCGGAGCGACTGGTGGATCTTCACCTTCCCACTGCTTGCGCGACTGGACTGCCGGGACATATTGGCGCTGGCTATCTCATAAGAGCGCGCATTGCGTTTAGCAAGGGGGAGTTCGACAAAAGCTTTGAGGCTCTCACTGAAATGGAATACATGGCACACCATAGACAGTTGCCGCGTATCGTTGCAAACGCCAAGATGGAGCGCTCCAGGTTGCTGCTTTTACAAGGCGACGCGCAGGCCTCAAAGGAGGAGTTGGACCGGGTCGGGTCGGAGGAATTGCAAGAACGCCTTTCGCGTCAGCGGCTCGCTGCGAATGAGGTGTATTACCCGGCTTTAGCCCGTGTTTGCTGGACGCTTCACTTTGGCGACTCGCACGCAGTCATCGCTTGGCTCGAGCAGGAGCTCGCAACCACGCTAGAACAAAACCGACACCGCCGGGCATTGCGACTGCAAGCGCTTTACAGCCTCGCGCTCCAGCGCAGCGGTAATCCTAAAGAAGCGGCAAAGGTAATGTCCAATGCGCTTCGGCTCGCAGCCCAGGAAGGTTTTATTCGATCCATTGCGGACGAGGGCCCCGAGGTAGGGCGAATTATTCAGCGGCTTTATTCACTTCAACTCGAAATGCCTGCCAATCGGAGTGATCCAGCGCGCCTTCAGTTTATGGAGAAACTGCTGAAAGCGTTTGGGCAATTACCGCAGGAATCGTCTCAGCCCGACCAAAGAAGTGGCCTTGTTGAGGCGCTGACAAGAAAAGAAATCCAGATACTTCAGCTTGTCGCAGAAGGCTATTCAAATGCAAGACTGGCCGAACAATTGACGGCTTCCGACAGCACCATTCGCACCCACCTTCGTAACATCAATTCAAAACTTGGCGCGGGCAGCCGCGCAGAAGCGGTGGTGATTGGAAGGCAATTTGGCGTCATCCGATGACGTCGATAGATCGCCGCTGACTCGTCGGAAGCGACGACCTCCTCTACGAGTGGAGTTCCTATAGTTGTTCTCATGAACACATTGCTAGATCGCTCGCCGGTAATCATCGGGGTTGGCGAAGTTACCCAGAAGACCAAAGATCTTCTAAAATCCTCGGAGCCCTTGGACCTCATGGAGTCCGCATTGCGCGCCGCTGAGAAGGACGCGGGCAATGCACTCCTGCAGATGATCGATTCACTGGATGTGATTCAGGAATTTTCTTGGCCCTACGCTGACGCGCCAGCGCAGTTGAGTGATCGCCTGGGCATCCATCCCAAACACTGCGTCTATGGCCCTGTTGGCGGTGAGACGCCTGTGTATTTCATCCATGAAGCTGCGCTTCGCATCTGGCAAGGCGAATCCGAGGTGGCTGCCATTGTTGGGGCTGAAGCACAGTACGCGGTGACTTCGGCCCGAAAACAGGGTGCTGCACTTGCATGGTCACCTCGCGACCCCTCAGCCAAGTTGATCAGGGGCACAGACTACCTCCATCGGATGGCTGTTGAATTGGGGGTTGCTTCGCCTGCGACGGTGTACCCGTTTTATGAAAATGCCACCCTGGCCGCGTGGGGGCAGACCCCTGAACAAGCGCGTGCAGAGTCAGGCAAGCTATGGGAAAAGTGCTCGTCTGTCGCGGCATCAAACCCCTATTCCTGGCAGCAGCAGTCCTACACCGCTGAAGAAATCGCCAGTCCGAATGAGGCAAACCGAATGGTGGCTTGGCCTTACACCGTGCAAATGGTTGCCAATCCGCAGGTCAATCAAGGAGCCGCGGTTCTTCTGACGAGCCGTGGCAAGGCCAGGCAATTAGGCATTCCAGATGAGCGCATGGTCCATGTTTGGTGTGGTGCTGCCGCAAATGAGCCAGCCGACTATCTGCATAGAGATCAATATGTGCGAGTTCATTCGCAAGAAGCTGTTCTCGAAAAAATATTGCAACAAGTTGGCGATCTAGGCAGATTTGATCAGCTTGAGCTGTACAGCTGTTTTCCTGTTGTTCCCAAGATGGCGAGAAGAACACTGGCGATTGGTGCGGACACTGTTGTGACCTGCACAGGGGGTCTCAGCTTCTTTGGTGCACCGCTAAACAACTACATGACGCACGCAACATCCGCCATGGTGCGGGCTTTGAGGGGGCAGCAAAACTCAATAGGTCTGTTGTACGGTCAGGGAGGATATCTGACAAAGCACCATGCCATCGTTCTGGGAAGCCATGCAAGCGCCACCTCCCGTTTGTCAGCGGATTACAGCGTCCAAGAGACAGCCGACGCAAGACGACACGGGGTTCCTGCGCTGCAAATGGACTACAGCGGACCGGCGTCCATAGAGTCATTCACCGTGATCTATCGAAAAGATACCAGCATGTCCCACGGCGTGGTGATCCTGCGTTCGCCGCACGGGACCCGTCTATTGGCAAAAGTAAGCTCGACGGATCAGCGAAGCATGCAAGTCTTGACCAGCATGCGTAATTCACCAATCGGTATATCCGGCCACGTTTCTATCGGTACCGATGCAATACCTGTGTGGGAGATTTCGCAATGAACAATACCGCTTCGCACGCGCCCGCAGGTGAAGCAACGGTTAGCTGTTTCAAGCGGGACGACCATATTGCAGTGGTTTCACTGAACCGGCCTGCCGCAAGAAATGCGGTCAACAGCGATATGGCACAGGCACTGCATGCCATTGTGGAGCAGACGGAGGCAGACCCTGACATTTGGGTCGTCGTTATTTTCGGTGGCCTTGGTGACGTATTTTGTGCGGGCGCTGACCTCAAAGAAGTTGCGGCAGGTCGTGGCGCCAGCCTTTTCACCTCACACGGATTTGCAGGCTTGGTCTATTCGCAGAGGACTAAACCCTGGATCGCTGCGGTCAATGGGAAAGCATTGGCAGGTGGTTTTGAAATTGTGCTTTCATGTGATCTGGTGGTCGCTGCTACCGACGCGAGCTTTGGATTGCCCGAAGTATCTCGTGGCTTGCTCGCCGCTGCGGGTGGGCTGTATCGCTTGCCTCGCGCCATTCCGAGAAATATCGCTGTTGAATTGGTCGTTACCGCTGACGCGATCGATGCGCATCGGGCTGCCTCGCTGGGCTTTGTGAACAGGGTTGTCGAAAGAGACCAAGTTCTGCCAGAAGCCATTCGGCTTGCAGAACGTATCACCCGCAACGCGCCCGTCGCGGTACGAGAAAGTTTAAAGGTCGCCCGTCGCATTCACGATCTTGATGAAGAGAATCTACGCCTGTTGACCCAGGAATGCAGGGAAAAGGCCTTCGCATCGGAAGACTTTAAAGAAGGTCCACGAGCGTTTGTAGAAAAACGCGCCCCACGTTGGACTGGCAGATAAATTGGAGGCGCGAGGCGACCGGAAATCGTCGCCTTCACTCGTCGAATCCGACGATCCAAATTCTGGGTTGGAGACATACATTGAAGGCATGAACAATGTATATATCTACGATCACGTGCGCACTCCGCGCGGCAAGGGCCGGTTTGATGGCGCACTGCACACCGTGCCGCCTGTCCATCTCGCCGCCACTGTTTTGCGTGCTCTCAAAGAGCGCAATCAAATAGACCCTGACGATATCGAAGACGTTGGATTGGGCGTCGTGATGCCCATTGGCGAACAAGGCGCGGACATCACCCGGTCTGCGCTCTTGATGGCGCACTATGGTGAAGATGTTTCTGGTTACCAGCTGAACCGGTTCTGCACTTCCGGTCTTGACACCGTGAAGATGGGATTTGGTCTGATTGGTTCCGGTCAGGCCGACGCCGTCATTGGGGGTGGTGTCGAATCCATGTCACGCGTTGCGATTGGATCGGACGGCGGATCAGCCTACACCGACACTACCCTTGGCAGACAGTACCCCTATATCCCCAATGGTGTGTGCGCGGATCTCATGGCGGCATTGGACGGGTATGGCCGTGACGATATCGACGCCTATGCCGTTGAAAGTCAGCGTCGCGCCGGAATCGCCCAAAAAGACGGCCGATTTAATGCCTCTTTAGTTCCTGTGAAAAATGCGTTTGGCGAAACCCTTTTGCAGCGCGACGAATTAGTGCGCCCTGGCACGACGCTCGCGGATCTGGCCAAACTGAAACCGAGCTTTGTCGCAGCAGGGGATTCGGGCTTTGACTCCATTGTTCTTCGTCGCTATCCGCAGCTTGAGTCGATTCCCCACATTCACACGGGGGGAACCTCCAGCGGAATCGTGGACGGAGCATGCGCCGTCTTGTTGGGCAGCGACGCATACGGAAAAAAGCAGGGACTGCGCGCTCGCGCTCGGATTGTTGCGGCAGCAACCTGTGCTTCTGAACCGCTGATCAGCCTTGGCGGACCCATACCAGTGACAGACAAAGTGCTGGCGAGGGCCGGACTGAAGATTGAGGACATTGACCTTTTCGAGGTGAATGAAGCTTTCGCAGTTGTACCCATGCGCTACATGCGACATTTCGGAATTGATCGGGATCGTATGAATCCCAATGGTGGAGCGATCGCGCTTGGCCATCCTCTTGGGGCTACTGGTGCGATCCTCCTTGGCACAGCGCTGGACGAACTTGAACGTCGAGGGAAGTCTCGGGCACTGATTACGCTGTGCGCCGCCGCGGGCCAATCTACCGCAGTGATCATCGAACGCGTCTAAAGGCCTGATACATGAGCAATAACATCCATATGGAAGTCGGTGCTGACGGCATCGCATTGGTGACTCTCGACCTGGTCGCAAGAAGCGTCAATGTTTTCACACCAGAATTCACGGCAGAACTGAGTGAGGTCATAGAGTCTTTGCGCGATCGCGAGGACATCGTCGGCGCCATCATCACCTCAGGCAAAAAATCGGGCTTTATGGCCGGGGCGGACCTGATGGACTTTGTCCACGTGCATGACAAAAATCTCACTCCGACCCAGGCCGCACAAGTTGTTGCGCCGGCTGCTGCCGCACTTCGCCGACTTGAGTTGTGCGGCAAACCTGTGGCAGCCGCCATCAACGGATTCGCCCTGGGTGGAGGCTTTGAACTTTGCCTCGCTTGCCACTATCGCGTATTGGTCGATAGCGCCAAAGCCGTTGTTGGTTTGCCCGAAGTAACCGTTGGCCTGCTGCCAGCAGGCGGAGGAACCCAGCGACTACCACGTCTCATCGGGATAAAAAACGCTTTGCCACTGCTTCTCACGGGTCGCCACGTGAGTCCGGGCGAAGCGCTCAAACTGGGAATGGTCAATGCACTCGCTTCTGCGGACGACCTCATAAGCATGGCGCGTAAGTGGGTACTTGAGCACCCCGGCCACAAGCAAGCTTGGGACATCAAGGGCTTTGCTGTACCTGGTGGCGCCGGTGCGATGGCACCGCATTCAAACGAGAGCTTCAGCGTCGGCATGGCGAAAATCCGGCGCGATACGCAGGACAACGAACCGGCCCCGCTGGCCATCCTCTCTTGTGTCTACGAAGGCTCACAACTTCCGATCGATGCTGGCCTGAAGATTGAATCGGGATACTTTGGTCAACTATTGGCAGGCCCTGTTGCACGCAATCTGATGCGAACCATGTTCATTCATCAAGGCGCTGCGCGCAAACTCAGCAAACGGCCGGCTGGCATTGAAAAAACTACGGTTCAGAAATTGGGGGTTTTGGGTGCAGGAATGATGGGCGCAGGGATCGCCCAAGTTGCAGCCGCTGCGGGTATTTACGTGGTGTTGTTGGATACCACCCAGGCCTCTGCAGATGCGGGGAAAACGCGTGCTGCTAACGGCTATGCCCGTGACGTCAAGGCAGGTCGGAGCAC
>CAIYQF010000148.1 GCA_903928325.1 uncultured beta proteobacterium
GGCCAGGAAACCGGTTTTGGCGTCAGCCCCACCTATGGCGAAATCACCTGGGACGGCCTGGACTTCACACCCGCTCAATTTGCCACAGTCACCCGCCTGGACAAGGCCGACTGGAAACAAGAGATTGCGCTGCACACCGAATTGTTTGGCCAGCTCGCCTACCACCTTCCCCAAGCGCTCAGCGCCACCAAGGCGCAGCTCGAGCAACGACTCGCCGCCTGACGTGCGCCCGGGCCTAGGACTGCAGCACCACGCTGTTGCGGCCCTGGGTTTTGGCATGGTAGAGGGCGGCATCGGCCGCCTGAACCAGGGTTTGGAGTGGGCTGCGTAGGTCCCAGTGGGCCACGCCAATCGACACGCTCACCGCCACGGTACGACCCGACTCCACCGCTACCGCATTTCCAAACACCGCCTGGCATACGCGCTGGGCTTGATCGCACGCCTGAAGGTCGTGCTCCCCCGTGAGCAAGACACAAATTTCATCCCCGCCGTAACGGGCCAGCAGGGCTGAAGCTGGCAAATGGGCTTTAATGCACGCTGCCGTTTGCCGCAATACCTCGTCGCCCGCCGCGTGCCCGTAACCGTCATTGACGCCTTTGAAGTGGTCGATATCAACCATTAAGAGAGCAACGCCATGGCCCAGCGACTGGGCCTGGCGTAGGCAATCGGCGTAGCGGCTCTCCATAGAGCGACGGTTGTGCAGCCCCGTGAGCACGTCTGTATGCGCGTCGAATGCCAAGCGCTCCTGAACTTGGATGGCGTCGCACACCACCACGTTTGACTTTCGCACCCGAGCCGACAGGATACGCATCAAATTGAGTGCGACCGGCGGGTGGTCTTGCATCAGTTGCCAGGTATCCGCCTCCGAAATAGCAAGCAAACGTGCAGGGGTTTTTGCCACCACCCAGGCGTCGGGCGCCTGCCCGTCCAAGATGGATTGCTCACCCACCGTGGCTCCGGGTAAGACCTGCGCAACCTGTTGCAAGTCGGGCCGATGCTGGCGTTGCGCAGCATGCGCCAGCGCCACGGACAACTCACCGGACAACAACACATACAGGATTCCATGCGCTACACCACGGTGTATCAAGGTCTCACCAGGCGCCAGAGTGCGAACGCGCGCGCGCGCAAGACAGTCGCACGCCACCGCATCAGCGATGCCGCACAAAAACGCCGACCGTCGCAGCGTGGCAAGGTCGTCTTCCTGCGATGGCAGTGGATCCAAAAAAACGCCGGTGGGCTTCATGCGTATCCCCAAGCGGTGGTAAGCCGCATACGAGCTGAAATGAAATTGATATTTCTATGTATTTTATATCTTTTATAAATAAATTTGTTAATTACGGTATGAATGCATCGAACAAGGCCCTTCCATCTCAAAACGCGCTGCCGGTGTACCCCGGTCAAGGGCCAAACAACCCTAGGGATAAACCCGCAATGGCGGCTAAGCAAAGCGGGCCGATGCGCTGCAGGCGCAAGACGCACGGTCGGTGGACTTTCCCAATGAAGAGCGCACCATTTCGCTCCAACGACTAGCACCACAACAGTGCACATGGGGCGATCCAACTGGCACTATAAAGGCATGGATCTGGCACTACTCGCACGCCGCATACGCATACAAACTCATAAGCTGATGCGGTTAGGTTGTATGCGGGGGCTTAGCATGGGCCCTGCGCCTGCCGCACATTTTTTCCATGAAAGGTTTATCCATGAAAAAGACTTTGCTTCCCGTCCTCGCCAAAACCGTGTTGGGCCTCTTGGTTGCAGCAGGTTTTTCCTGCGCTTTTGCACAAACCAAAAAAGAGGTGACCTTTGCGCACCAGGACATGGTGCTGCCCTACCGCATCGCCATGGATTCGGCTGAAATTGAAAAGGCTACCGGCTACAAAATCAACTGGCGCATGTTTGGCGGCGGCGGCGACGTGATCAAGGCTATGGCCTCGGGTGATGTGCAGGTCGGTGAGGCAGGTTCGAGCCCCTTGGCTGCAGCAGTCAGCCAAGGCCAGGATGTGCGTCTGGTCTGGATCTTGGATGACATTGCCGCTTCCGACACCCTCGTGGCGCGCAACGGCTCGGGTATCAACGGCTGGAAAGACCTGGTTGGTAAGAAAGTCGCCGTTCCCTTCGTCTCCACCGCCCACTATTCGCTTATGGTTGGCATGAAGCTCGAAGGCGTGGATGCCAAATCGGTCAACGTGATGAACATGCGTCCGCCCGAAATCGCTGCCGCTTGGGAACGGGGTGATATCGACGCGTCCTTTATCTGGGATCCGGTTCTGTCCAAGATTCGCCACACCGGCAAAGCCATCGCCAACTCCGGCGATGTGGGAAAAAAAGGCTACCCCACATTTGACGGCTTGGTCGTCAACGCCAAATGGGCGGCTGAAAACCGTGATTTCGTGGTCGCCATGATCAAGGCGATTTCCAAGTCTGACGCCAACTACCGCGCCAACACCGCCAAGTGGACGGCTACTTCACCCGAAGTGAAAGCCGTTGCCAAGTGGACCAAGGCCGACGAGAAGGAAGTGCCAGAAGCCATGGCCGCCTTTGTCTTCCCCGACAATGCAGCCCAGTTGTCAGCCAACTGGCTGGGCGGCGGCGCAGCCAAAACACTGGCCAACACATCGGCTTTCCTGAAAGAGCAAGGCCGCATCCAAGAAGTCAAGCCAGACTACAGCGCGTTTGTGGACGCCAGCTACCTGCGCGACGCAATGAAGTAATCTAAGGTGACCGCAGTACGGGCAGCCGCCCGTACCAAGGGCAACATGCCACCGAAGGGGCAACTTGCAAAAAGTTTGCCCCTTTTTTCTTGAATTTCTGATTTCTGCGGACTGTTATGCCCACATTGCACATCAAAGACCTGACGGTGAACTACGCCGTCAAAGGCGGCACCTTGCAGGCACTTGCGCCCGTCAACCTGGAAATGAAGGGCGGCGACTTTGTCGTCGCACTCGGCGCCTCGGGCTGCGGCAAGACCACGCTGCTCAATTGCATCGCCGGTTTTTTGCCACCGTCCAGCGGCGAAGTGCTGCTCAATGGCGAGCACGTGGAAGGCCCTGGCGCCGACCGCGGCGTGGTATTCCAAAAACATGCGCTGATGCCTTGGCTCAGCGTGATAGACAACGTCTGCCTCGGACTGCGCATGCGCGGAATGGGCACGGCGCAACGCCTGCGCATTGGCGCAGAAAAGCTGGCCTTGGTGGGCCTTGAAAAATACGCCGACCGTGCGGTCTACGAGCTCTCGGGCGGCATGCAGCAACGCGTGGGCATTGCCCGCGCCCTGGCCAGCGACCCCGAGGTGCTGCTGATGGACGAGCCAATGGGCGCGCTGGACGCCTTCACCCGTGAGACGGTGCAAGAAATCCTGCTGCACGCCTGGTCCGCGTCCAACAAGATGGTGTTCTTCATTACCCACTCGGTGGAAGAGGCGCTGTTTTTGGCCACCCGCCTGATCGTCATGAGCCCCAGTCCCGGACGCATCACCCATATCTACGAAGACGTGCCGTTCTCGCGCCAGTTTCTGGAGCATGGCGACACCCGCAGGGTGAAGTCCGAGCCTGAATTCATCCGTATGCGCGAAGAAGTGCTGTCCATCATTCACCAACGCGAGGCCGCACATGTCTAAGCCATCCCATGCAGCGCTGAAGACCAGCTCCTTCAAAATTCCGGGGCAAGGCTCTAGCGCGGTCATCAGCGCCGTCACCATCACGGCATTTTTTGCCATCTGGTTTGCGGCCACCAATTTGGGCTGGATCAAGCCGATCTTTCTGCCCTCGCCGCAAGCCACCTTCCAGCAGTTTTACGAATACCTGACTGGCGCAGCCAACGACAAGCCGCTGTGGCAGCACTTCGTGGCCAGTCTGCTGCGGGTGTTCAGCGCCTTTTTGCTGGCCTGCTTGATCGCCATTCCGGTCGGCATTGCCATGGGCATGTCGCGCTTTTGGCGCGGCATTTTTGATCCGCCCATCGAGCTACTGCGCCCGCTGCCGCCGCTGGCCTATTTGCCGCTAATTATCATTTGGTTTGGCATCGACGAGCTGCCCAAGGTGCTGCTGATTTACCTGAGCTGCTTTGCACCGCTGGCAATGGCTGCGCGCTCGGGCATGCGCAGCGCCTCGCAAGAACAGATGAACGCCGCCTATTCCATGGGCGCGAGCTACAGCCAAGTGATCTGGCATGTGGTACTGCCGGCAGCCATGCCTGAGATTTTGGTGGGCATGCGCATTGCCATTGGCTTTGGTTGGAGCACATTGGTGGCGGCAGAAATGGTCGCCGCCAACGTCGGCTTGGGCCAGATGGTGCTTAATGCGTCAAATTTCTTACGCACCGACATTGTGGTCATGGGCATCATCGTGATCGGCTCAGTGGCCTTTGCCTTTGACCTGCTGATGCGTTGGGTCGAGAAGAAAGTTGTACCTTGGAGGGGACGGATGTGACTGCTGCACCTGGATTTTTTAAGCCGATTACCGGCTCGGTGATGCCGCGCTTTGCGGGCATCGCCACGCTGATGCGTCTGCCCTACGTGCAAGCGCACGAGCCCGAGTTTGCCGATGTGGAAATCGGCCTGGTGGGTATTCCCTGGGACGGTGGCACGACCAACCGCCCGGGCGCCCGCCACGGGCCGCGCCAGGTACGCGACATCTCCACCATGATTCGCAATGTCAACCGCGCCAGCGGCATCGCCCCGTTTTCGCTCTGCAATTGCGCTGATTTGGGCGACACGCCGGTCAACCCGGTGGACTTGATGGATTCACTGGCGCGCATCGAAACCTTCTTTAGCGGCGTCTGTGGCGCGGGCATTGCACCCTTGTCGGTGGGTGGCGATCATCTGGTCTCGCTGCCGGTGATGCGCGCCATCGTCAAGCACACCGGCCCCCTGGGCATGGTGCACTTTGACGCCCACACCGACACCTGGGACGGATACTTTGGCGGCTTCAAATACACGCATGGCACGCCGTTTCGCCGCGCCGTGGAGGAAGGCCTGCTCGACCCCAAGCGCACGGTGCAAATCGGCATCCGCGGCGCGCTCTACAGCGACGCCGAAGACACCTGGGGCCAGGAACAAGGCATACGCGTGATCGACATCGACGAGTTCAACGCCCTGGGCGTGGAAGCCACGATTGCCGAGGCGCGCCGCGTGGTGGGCGACGGCGCCACCTATGTGAGCTTTGACGTGGACGCGCTCGACCCGGTCTACGCCCCCGGCACCGGCACGCCCGAGATCGGCGGCATGACCACGCTGGAGGCGCAACACGTGGTGCGCGGCCTGCGCGGCCTGAACCTGGTAGGCGGCGACGTGGTCGAAGTCTCGCCCCCGTTTGACCCCAGCGGCAACACCGCCCTGGTGGGCGCAACCATGCTGTTTGAGATTTTGTGCGTGCTGGCAGAGAGCGTGCGCAAACGCCGGGGTTAAGGCGCTTCTGCTGCGAGCTTGATTCCGATAGCCTGCACCACCGCCCCCAGGCCGGTGTGGAACGTGCCTTCCACCACCTCGATGAGCCGGTCGCGTGCCTTTTCCAGCGAGTCGCCGGGCTTGACCCGCGCGCCAAAAACCATGACGCC
>CAIYQF010000149.1 GCA_903928325.1 uncultured beta proteobacterium
AAGCCATCGCCCAAAGGCTCCACGCCGAGTTTTCCCAACAACTTCTGCGCCTGTGGGCTGTTCTGGGTCGGCGCAAACACCACGGCGCCAAAGCGGCGCGGGTCGTTCAGGCGCAGCAGACCTTGCGAGGTGTACAGGTCGAAATGGTCGTGCTTGCCCGCTGGCCCGGCGTTTTCTGAAAAAGCCAGACTGCCCGACATACCCAAATGCACCAGCAGCAGGCCGTGTTGCAAATCCACCAGCAGGTATTTGCCCCGCCGACGCACACCCACAATCTGCTGGCCCACCAAAAACTGTGGATCACAGCCCAAGGGCCAACGCAAGGGCTTGCCCAAAAGCACCGATTGGATGCGTGAACCGGCTATGCGTGATGCAAAACTCAGGCGGGTGACTTCGACTTCGGGTAATTCGGGCATGCAGGCGCAGACAGTGGGTGGGAAATGGGCAGCGGCGAGCCTGCGTGCGCAGGCCTTGGATTATTATGGTCGCATGTCACGCATCACCCGAATATTCGCCGCCGCCCTGGTCTGCGCCTCCTGCGCGCACGCCCAGGAGACGCCCAACCCGCCCGCGCCGCAGTCGGGTTCACAGGCCCGGTCCGCGCTCACGGCTGAGCTTTTTTACCAGCTGCTGCTCAGCGAAATCAGTCTCCAAAACAACGACATGGGGTCCGCTTATGGGCTGATGCTCAATGCAGCACGCCAAGCCGGTGACCCCCAGCTCTTTGAGCGGGCGGTGGAAATCGCGCTGCGCGCGCGCGACGCCAACGCGGCCCTGGCGGCCGCGCGCGCCTGGCAGCAAACCTTTCCCCAATCCCCGCAAGCCGAGCGCAACCTGTTGCAGTTGCTCATAGGCCTGAACCGTTTGCCCGACACCCTGGCGCCTGCCCAGCACATGGTGGCGCGCTCGCCTGAGGCTGAACGCGGTGCGACGATTACCGCTTTGGCGCGGCTTTTTTCTCGCGCCAGTGACGCCAGTGGCGCCGCAGACGTGTTTGAAAAGGCCTGTGCGCCCGAACTGGCGCGGCGCTCCAGTGGGCCTGCGGCCTGGGCCGGCGTGGGCAATTTACGCTTGCTGGCCAAAGACAAGCCCGCCGCCCTGGTAGCTGCGGGAAAAGGCCATGCGCTCAATGCGCTCTCCGACGACGTGGCCATACTCGCTCTGAACCTGCTGGACTACCAGTTCGACGCGGCACAAGAGCTGCTTGCGGCCTACCTACAGGCCCAGCCGCTACCCGAAGTCCGCATGGGCTACGCCCGCAAGTTGATCGACCTGCACCGTTACCCCCAAGCGCTGGCTCAAGTGGAGCGCATCAACCAAGAACAACCCGAATTTGCAGACGCATGGCTGGTGCGCGGCTCGATTGAATTTCAGAACCAGGCATTGGCTAAGGCCGAGCGTTCCCTGACCACCTATTTGGCTTTGCCCGTGAACACACCTGAGGCGAGCGCCGACGAGGCTGAAGCAGAAACAGGCCGTGGCGCTGTACAAGCGTATTTTTTGCTGTCGCAAATTGCCGAAAAAAACAAGGATTCCGCTCAAGCACAGGCGTATTTGGCACGCATCCATAGCCCGCAGGACGCTGCCCGGGTGCAGTTGCGCCGCGCCATGATTCTGGGCCGCATCGGGAAGTTGGACGAAGCGCGTGCGCTGATCCGCAGCCTGCCAGAAACCCAAAGCGAAGACGTCCGCAGCAAAATCAGCGCCGAGATACAAATGCTGCGTGACAACCAGCAGGAACAGGCCGCCTACGATGTGCTGACGCATGCGCTGGTGCAATTCCCCGGCGACGCCGATTTTTCCTACGAACTGGCCATGTCCGCCGAAAAGCTGGGCCGCAGCCAGGAAATGGAAACACTGCTTCGCGCCATCATTGCCAGCACGCCAGACTACGCCGCAGCCTATAACGCGCTTGGTTACGCACTTGCAGACCGTAACGAGCAGTTGAACGAAGCGCGCCAATACATCCAAAAGGCGCTGCAGTTCGCGCCCGATGATCCGTTTATCCTAGACAGCCTGGGTTGGGTGGAATTCCGCATCGGCAACTGGGCCGAATCGCTGGCCATTTTGCAAAAAGCATTCGAATCTCGGCCCGACCCGGAAATTGCCGCCCATTTGGGCGAAGTTTTTTGGCATCTGAACCAGCGCGAGCAAGCGCTCGCGGCTTGGGACCAAGGCCTGGCGCTCCATGTCGACAATGAAACACTCAGGGCGACTATCGCGCGATTGCGCGACAAACCGTGACAGCCGCGGGGCGATGGCTGGGTAGCGGTTGGGCGCTCTGTATTGCGGTTTTTTGCACCCTTCTCCCGACGGCTTGCACGACGGCGCCCCCGCTGAAAGCCGCCACCAGCGATGCAGCGGCGCAAACAGTGTGGCAGGGTCGCATCGGCATCAAGGTGGCAAGCAATCCGCCCCAGGCCTTTTCTGCCCAGTTTGAGCTCCGCGGCACCAGCCGACAAGGCAGCATGGCGCTGAGCAGCCCCCTAGGCATCAGCTTGGCACAGATGCGGTGGGATGCGGGCGGCGCCAGTTTGCGCACCCCCCAGGAATCGACGCAATTCGCCTCGGCCGACGCGATGCTTCAACACAGCCTGGGCGCCGCGCCGCCACTGAGCGCTCTTTTTGCTTGGGCTTCGGGCCAGGACGCGGCGGTGCCGGGCTGGGACCTTGATTTGAAAGACTTCGCCGCCGGTCGTATCCAGGTACGCCAAAGCCAGGCGGCGCCTGGCGTGGATATCAACATCGTTTTCGAGACCCGATAATTCGCTGATGCAGTCCCTCTACGACATTGCCGCGCCGGCCAAGATCAATCTTTTTTTGCACATTACCGGACGGCGCCCGGATGGCTACCACCTGC
>CAIYQF010000150.1 GCA_903928325.1 uncultured beta proteobacterium
ACATCCGGGCGCGGGTGGTGCAAAAACGCCAGCGCTTCGTGCAGCGTCCACAGGCCTTGGCGGCTGTCGTGTGGCAAGGCGCTCAGGTCGCCGGGGGCAAAGGTGTCGGACAAATCGGCGCGCGCCAGACCGCTAAGCACCGCTTTGCGGATATAGCTTTGCGGCAGGCCCGCCACGGTGGGGTAAACGGGAGTGAGGGTATTGGGCAAATCGCCCCCGGCCGCGCGAAAACTCGGGTGCAGCATGGTCCAACCCATAAAGCCGCCCTTGACCTCGCCGCGCGCCCGAATATGTTGGCCCACGGCCAGCGCCTTTTGCTGCGCTGGGTAAAAGTTAAAAAAGCGCAAGGTGCACACGTCGGAGCCGTCGTCCACCCGCACGATGAGCTGCTTGCGCGGGCGGTAGCTGATCTCGCTGTCCACCACGTGGGCCTCGATTTGAACCACATCGCCCTCGCGTGCATCGCGCAGTTTCACGATGCGGGTTTCGTCCTCGTAGCGCAGCGGCAGGTGCAGCGCCAGATCAATGTCGCGAAACAGGCCGAGTTTGTGCAGCGCCTTTTGCGGCGCGGACAGGGGTGACGCGACGGGCGCGGGGGTCGGCATGCGCCGCATTGTGCAGCCAAGGCCGCTGGATGGCGTGGGTGGGACAATCCCCCCCCATTCAATCCCTTCACTTGGAACGGGCCCGTCCGGCCCTCAAGCACCATGACCACCGCCTACACCCTCAGCGACTTTGATTTCGCCCTGCCCGACCACCTGATCGCCCAGCAACCCGCGCCCCAGCGCAGCGGCGCGCGCCTGTTGGATGCCAGTGGCGCCGTCGCAGTGGACCGCATCTTTCATGAATTGCCCAGCCTGCTGCGCGCGGGCGACCTGCTGGTGTTTAACGACACCAAGGTGCTCAACGCACGCCTGTTTGGCGAAAAGGCCACCGGGGGCAAGCTCGAACTGTTGGTTGAACGCGTGCTCGGCGGCAACCAGGTGGCGGCGCATTTGCGCGTGAGCAAAAAGCCTGCCGTGGGTGACACCGTGGCGCTGCATTGCGCCCCCGGCCACGCCGACGGCCTGCGCGCCACGCTGCTGGGCCGCTGGCCTGATGCGCAGGGACCCTTGTTTCGCTTTGTGTTGTCCAACGACGCGGGCGACGACCCTTACACGCTGATGGAGCGCCACGGCCATATTCCGCTGCCGCCCTACATCGCGCGCCAGCAAGACGGCGTAGACCCCGACGCGGCGCAAGACGCCCAGCGCTACCAAACCGTGTTCGCCAAGCACCCCGGCGCCGTGGCCGCGCCCACCGCCGCGCTGCACTTTGACGCCGCTTTGCTGGCGCAGCTTGCCGCCATGGGCGTGCAGCAAGCGCACGTGACGCTGCACGTGGGTGCGGGCACGTTTCAACCAGTCAAGACCGAAAACCTGGCCGAACACCGCATGCACAGCGAGTGGTACGACGTGCCCCCAGCCACCCAAGACGCGATTGCCGCCTGCAAAGCGCGTGGCGGCCGCGTCGTGGCCGTGGGTACCACGACGGTGCGCACGCTGGAGAGCTGGGCCGCCAGTGGCGCGGCCCGTGGCGACACCACGATCTTCATCACACCGGGCTTTCAGTTTCAGTTGATTGACCTGCTGGTGACCAACTTTCATTTGCCCAAGTCCAGCCTGATGATGCTGGTCAGCGCCTTTGCCGGATACGCGCGCATCCGCGCGCTGTATCAGCACGCCATTGCCAGCGAATACCGCTTTTTCAGCTATGGGGACGCGATGCTGCTGGAGCGTGCGGAAAACAAGCCGGTGGCCGAGGCGGGCTGACGCACAATGGCTTGATTGGCTCGTTTCTACCAAACCGGTTTTGCTTCTATTTACATATCTGAGGAGTTTTTTTATGGGTTCTATGGTCACTTACACACGCCCCGACGGGCAAAGCGCCACCGGCTATCTGGTGCAACCTGCTGCGGGCAGCGCGGCGCCGGCCATCGTGGTCATCCAGGAATGGTGGGGGCTGAACGCACAGATCAAGCAGGTGGCCGAGCGCCTGGCGCAGCAGGGTTACCAGGCTTTGGTGCCTGACTTGTACAAGGGCCAGCTCGCCCTGAAAGAAAACGAGGCCAAGCATTTGATGGACGGCCTGAACTTTGGCGACGCGGCCAGCCAGGACGTTCGCGGCGCGGTGCAGTTCCTCAAGGCCGCAGGCGCGCCCAAAGTGGGCGTCACCGGCTATTGCATGGGCGGCGCTTTGACGCTCTTGTCCAGCGTCTTTGTGCCCGAGGTGGACGCGGCCGCCGTGTGGTACGGCTACCCGCCCCTGGAATATGTGGACGCGAGCAAGATCAAGGTGCCGCTCATGGGCAGCTGGGCCATCCACGACGACGTGTTTCCGATTGCCGGAGTGGACGCTTTGGAGCAAAAGCTCACCGAGGCGGGCGTGGCCTACGCCTTTGACCGCTACGAGGCCAAGCACGCGTTCGCCAACGAGGAGGCCGATAGCAACAACCTGGCCTATCTGAAGTACGACGCCCATGCAGCTGCCAAAGCCTGGGACAAGACCCTGGTGTTTTTCCGCAAAAACTTGGCTTGAAAAGGCGCGCTGCCCGGCGTCTGGATCAGGCGCCGGGTTTGGGCTGGTAGCGCACGCCGTCCAGCCCCTGGTAGTCCACGTCTTGCGTCCAGAACGTGGCGCCAAATTCGCGCGCCATGGCGTACATCGCAGCGTCGGCCATGGCCAGTTTGTGGCGCGCAGCGATTTGGGCAGCCGCCACGGCGCGCGCGTCGGTCAGGTCCAGCACGCGACCCAGGCGCATTACGTCCAGGCAGCGGGTCACCAGGTCGGCATTCAGGCTGCGGCTGAGTACCCGGTGCACTTCAAACAGTGAAATGGTGGGCACCAGCAGCTGGTTGCGGTTTTCGATGACGGGTTTGAACACCGGGCCGTTGGCACCGGCCCGAAAAAACTCGATCCAGCCGGAAGAATCAACGACGTTCATTCAAAACTCCCGGTCCGGCTCTTTCTCGGGTTCAATGTCGCCCAGGTCGTAGCCTTTGAGCATGCCGTAATAGGTGCTCATGGGCAGTTCCGGCTTGATCACCAACTCGTTGCCGCGCAGTTCAAAATGAATGTGCGAGCCCGCCATGATGCCCAGCTTGGCGCGCATGGCTGCGGGTAGCGTGACCTGGCCCTTACTGGATACGATGGCTTCTA
>CAIYQF010000151.1 GCA_903928325.1 uncultured beta proteobacterium
GGCGTCATGCTGCGCACCTCGCGCAGGGCCTGGTCCATCAGCGTCAGGCCCAGGCTCACCTGCTCCAGCAAATAGCGCCCGGCCTCGGTCAGATCCACGCCCTTGTGGCGCCGGTCAAACAGCACCACGCCCAGCTCGTCTTCCAGCAGCCGAATAGCGTGGCTCACCGCCGGTTGGCCCACCGCCAGCTCCAGCGCCGCCTTGGTAAAGCTGCCGGTACGCGCCGCCGCCTCGAAGGTGATGAGATTGCCCATGGCGGGCTGGTCAAAGCGCTTTAACATGTATTGGATTGATGACTTGGATGACAACGCGGGCAGGTCACAAACTGCCATTTAAAACCTATTATCCAGCGAGCGAGCCACCCAACCCGGAGACCCATGGCATGAGCGAATCTGATACCCAAGGCGCAGCAGTGGCTGCCACCGAGCCCAAACGCAGCCGCCGCACCGGCGGACGCGAGCGGCGCGACCCCAATGCCAAGGTCACTGGCCCGGCGTATATCAAGCGCGTCATTCCCACCTACGACATCATGGGCGAGGAAAGCCTGCTGAAAATTGAGGCCACCGCCGACCGCATCCTGGCCGAAGTGGGCCTGGACATCCGCGACGACGACGAAGTGCTGGCCATGTTCAAAAAGTCCGGCGCCAAGGTGGACGGCATGCGGGTGAAGTTTGAGCCCGGCCACCTGCGCGAAGTGCTCCAAACCGCGCCCAAAGAATTTACCCAGCACGCGCGCAACCCGGCGCATTCGGTGCAAATTGGCGGCAACAACGTGGTGTTTTCGCCCGCCTACGGCTCTCCGTTTGTGATGGACCTGGACCGGGGGCGGCGCTACGGCACGCTGGACGACTTTCAGAACTTCATCAAGCTGGCCTACAACTGCCCCTGGCTGCACCACAGCGGCGGCACAGTGTGCGAGCCCACCGACGTGCCGGTCAACAAGCGCCACCTGGACATGGTCTACGCCCATATGCGCTATTCGGACAAGGGCTATATGGGCTCCATCACGTCCGAGGAACGCGCCGAAGACTCGATTGCCATGAGCCGCCTTCTGTTTGGCGCCGACTTTGTAGACAACAACTGCGTGATTTTGGGCAACGTGAACGTCAACTCCCCGCTCTTGTGGGACGGCACCATGACCAAATCGGCCCGCGCCTATGCCCGCGCCAACCAGGCTGCCGTCATCGTGCCCTTTATTCTGGGCGGCGCCATGGGGCCGGTGACCAACGCCGGGGCGATTGCCCAGGCACACGCCGAGACCATGGTTGGCTGCGCCATGACACAGCTGGAGCGCCCCGGGGCGCCGGTGATTTATGGCAACTTTTTGAGCAGCATGTCGCTGCGCTCGGGCTCACCCACTTTTGGCACGCCCGAGCCGGCCATTGGCTCCATGGTGGTGGGGCAGTTGGCGCGGCGGCTGAAGCTGCCGCTGCGCTGCGCCGGCTCGTTTACCACCTCCAAGCTGCCCGACGGCCAGGCCATGCAAGAGAGTGTGATGTCCATGCTGTCGGCGGTGCACTGCGGTGCCAACTTCATCTTGCACTCGGCGGGTTTTTTGGACGGGCTGCTGTCCATGAGCTACGAAAAATTCATGCTGGACGCCGACTTCTGTGGTGCGCTGCACAGTTATATCGGCGGCGTCACGGTGGACGACAACACGCTGGCCATGGACGCTTTCCACAACGTCACACCCGGCGGCCACTACCTGGGCAGCGCCCACACCATGGCCAACTACACCACGGCGTTTTTTGACTCCAACATCTCAGACGACACGCCGTTTGAGACCTGGACCGAAGCAGGCCAGACCGACGCCGCCACCCGCGCCAACAAGCGCTGGAAGCAGTCGCTGGCCGACTACGTGGCGCCGGAGCTTGATGTGGCGGTGGACGAATCCATCCGAGACTTCATGGACCGCAAAAAAGCGTCTATGCCCGACCAGTGGTACTGAGCCACACCGCATCCAGAGAGCCCACCATGTCCAGCGCCGCATCCAACGACCCCCTGCTCCAGCCCTTTCAGCTCAAGCACCTGCGCTTGCGCAACCGGTTGATGATTACCTCGCACGAGCCCGCCTACCCCGAAGACGGCATGCCCAAAGCCAAGTACCGCGCCTACCACGTGGAGCGCGCCAAAGCCGGTATTGCGCTGA
>CAIYQF010000152.1 GCA_903928325.1 uncultured beta proteobacterium
TGGGCGCAGTCGCTGGGCGTGGACTATGTCGCGCCCTACGTGGGGCGCCTGGCTGCCGACACTGCCCACGACGGTAGGGACGTCTGGGCCCTGATACAAGCCTGTGTGGTGGCGCAAAACAGCCCTGGCAAACAAAGCGGCCCCAAGCTTCTGGCCGCCAGCATCAAGTCGCCCGACGTGCTGTCGCGCCTTATGGCGCTGGGCGCCGCCGCAGTCACCCTGCCGCCTGCGAGCCTGATTGCCTGGTCGCAAGACGCCATCACCGACGCGGCGGTAGCGCAGTTTGAGCGGGACACCGCTGCCAGCCTGGCCTGAAACGCCTGCGTGCATTGGGGCGCCGATCGCCCTGCGATACTTCGCGCCATGCAACTACAAGAGATTCTTTACAGCCAAGGCTTTGGCACCCGGCGTGTCTGCGCAGGTCTGATTCAGCAAGGTTTCGTGCAGGTGTATCGCGATGACACAAATGCCGCGCCGCTGGTCTGCAAAGACGCCAGCGCGGAGTTCGCGCAAGTGGGCCTGCGCTTTCGGGTGCAGGGCGTGGACTGGCCTTATGCTGAAAAGGCGTATTTGCTGCTCAACAAGCCCGCAGGCACCGAGTGCTCGCAAAAACCGTCCACCTACCCCAGCATCTACACCTTGCTGCCCTCGCCCTTGCGGCTGCGCCCCCAAAAAGCGGCAGTGCAGGGCGTGCAGGCGGTAGGACGATTGGACCAGGACACCACCGGCATGCTGTTGCTTACCGACGACGGCAAATTCATCCACCGCATGAGCTCGCCACGCCACCACGTACCCAAGGTCTACGAAGTGACGGTAAAACACCCGCTGGACGCGCGCCAGGTGGAGCAGTTGCTGGCTGGCGTTGTGTTGGACGACGACCCCAAGCCCGTGCGCGCCGCCGCCTGCCAGGCGGTGTCTGAATTTCAGCTGCGCCTGACGCTGACCGAAGGCAAATACCACCAGGTCAAGCGAATGGTGGCAGCGGTGAGCAACCGGGTGGAAGGCTTGCACCGTTCCCGCATGGGTGGTCTGGCCCTGCCAGTGGACTTGGCGCCAGGGCAATGGCGCTGGCTTAGCGCGGCAGATCTGGCTCTGGTTTCTCGTGAATAGGCGTGCGCGCCCGAGGGAAAACCCGCCCCCAAACGCTACACTCTCCCCCACCTGTCGTGTAGTTACCGACATTCTGAATTAGGGTATTTGTGAATTCATTGAACCGTTTTTTTGCCGCTGCTTCGTTTGTCCTGTCGATGGGGGTGGTAGCTGCGGAGCCCGCGCCCCCCATCTTTGTGCTCAACTCCCAAGACGCCAGCGTCAGCGTGATTGACCCACTTACATGGAAAGAAACCCAGCGCTTTCACACCGGCAAAGAGCCGCACCACCTGTACCTCACGCCAGATGAGAAGTCGCTCATCATTGCCAATGCGCTGGGCGATTCGCTCTTGTTTGTGGACCCCAAAACCGCAGCCGTGCAGCGCACGGTGCGCGGTATTCTGGACCCCTACCAACTGCGCTTTTCGCCTGACATGAAGTGGCTCGTCACGGTGGGCAACCGGCTCAACCACGTAGATCTGTACCGTTGGAACGGCACCGACCTGGCGTTATCCAAGCGCATTCCCACGGGCAAAACGCCCAGCCATGTCTGGATTGACAGCAAGAGCACCACTGCCTACGCCAGTATGCAAGAGAGCGACGAACTCGTCGCCATCGACCTGGCCACCGAGGCCATCAAGTGGCGCATCAAAACCGGCTCTTTGCCTGCCGACGTGTTTGGCACGCCGGACGATAAGCTGCTTTTGGTGGGTATGACGGGCGGCACTGGCGTGGAGGTGTATGACGTAAGCGCCGCTGCTCCCAAGCTGGTCAAAACCATACCCACAGGTGAGGCCGCCCACGCTTTTCGCAGCTTGGGTGACAAACGCCACGTGCTGGTGAGTAACCGGGTGGCCAATACCATCAGCAAAATCGATTTCCAAACGCTCACTGTGGTGGACCAGTTCACGGCCCCGGGCGGTCCGGATTGCATGGAATTGTCGGCCGACGGGCGCTTCATCTACGTAGCCTCTCGCTGGATCAAAAAAATGACCGTGATCGACACCCAAACCCATAAAGTGGTGCGCCAGGTGGCCGTGGGCAAGTCGCCGCATGGCGTTTGGACCCTGGACCACGCGCCGCGTTAATGCGGGTCCGGCACCGAGGTTCCCGATGCAGACCATAGGTCGACACTGGGCATGCCTTTGCGTAACGCTCGCATTGGCGGCGCCGTCCTTTGCTGCGACCGACGCTGCGCCTGCGTCGTGCCACAAACCGGTTTACCTGACCTTTGACACCGGCCACATGGAAGTGGCCCCCCTGATTGCCGATGTGCTGGCCCGCCACCAGATCAAAGTGACGTTTTTCGCCGCCAACGAGGCCACCAAGACCGGGGACGGTAGCCTCGGTACGCACTGGGCGCCCTGGTGGCGCGCGCGCGCGGCCGAGGGGCATGCCTTTGCCTCCCACACTTTTGACCATGTGTACTGGCGTGCTGATGCAGCGTCAAGCGCGGACGCAGCGCCACAGTTCCGTATGCAGGCTACCGCGGGCGCGGCTTCTGGCCATCTGTACACCCTGACTGCCGCCCAGTACTGCAGCCAAATCAAACATTCCTCAGACCGGCTGCAAGAACTCACTGGACAGGCCAGCCTGCCCTTGTTTCGTGCACCCGGTGGCAAGACCTCACCCGCCTTGCTGGCCGCGGCCAAAGACTGTGGTTACGCTCATGTAGGCTGGGCCGAAGCCGGTTTTATGGGCGACGAGTTGCCCAGCGACAAGTTTCCCAACCACGCGCTGTTGAACAAGGCGCTTCGCGATGTACGCAGTGGAGACATCCTGATGGCGCACTTAGGTATTTGGTCGCGCAAAGTCCCCTGGGCGCCAGCCGTGCTGGAGCCGCTCATCGTTGGTTTGCAGGCCAAAGGCTTTTGCTTTGAAACCCTGCGCAGCCACCCGGTCTACCGGGAATGGATTGCTCAGCACAAGGGTTGATCATGGAGTTGCTGCTAGAGCTTTTTTCCCAGGCACAAGACTGCTTGTTCGAGACGCTGGTGCAGCCGGCAATGTTTGGCTTGGGGATTGCAGGATTTTTGGAAGATGGCTACATAGGAACCGGCTGGTTTTTGGTCGGGCTGTTGCAACTGGTGCTGCTGTTGCTGGTGATCGCGCCATTGGAACGCTGGCGACCAGTGGAGGCCGTCACCGACCCCGGTACGGTGCGCACTGACGTGCTTTACACCCTTATTCACCGTCTGGGCTTGTTTCGACTGGTGCTTTTTTTTAGCCTGGACCCCCTGCTCGACAGCGCCATGGGCGTGCTGCGCGTGCAGGGCTTGCGCACCTTGCAGCTTGACGACCTGTGGCCGGGTGTGACCGACAACCCGTGGGTCAGCGTCTTGATTTACCTGGTTGTGTTTGACTTTTTGAACTATTGGTTCCACCGCGCTCAGCACCACTTTGCTTGGTGGTGGCAGCTGCACGCGCTGCACCACGCCCAGCGCCAGATGACGATGTGGAGCGACAACCGAAACCACCTGCTCGACGACCTCTTGCGCGACCTTTTTCTGGCAGTCGCGGCTTTGGCCATTGGCGTGGCGCCAGGGCAATTTGTGGCCATCGTTGCCTTTACCCAGGTCAGCGAGAGCCTGCAGCATGCCAATGTGCGCCTTTGGTTTGGAGCCGTGGGTGAGCGGTTCTGGGTCAGCCCGCGCTTTCACCGCCTACACCACGGCGTTGGCTTTGGGCATGAAACTGCGCCAGCCCCCACAGGAGAAACCAAAGCGGTGCTGGGCGGCCATAACTTTGGGGTGCTGCTGCCCTGGTGGGACATGCTCTTTGGCACTGCCGACTTTTCGCTGCGCTTTGACCCCACCGGTGTGCGCAACCAGGTGGAGCAGGGTGTGGACTACGGGCGGGGGTTTTGGTCGCAGCAGTGGCGCGGCTTGCGGCGGTTGTGGTCGGCACCGTGAAGCCGATGGTCTCTTCGTTCTGGCGCGCAGCGGTGTATTGCCTGCATCCGCGCGTTATTGCTTTGTCGCTGGTGCCCGTGCTGGTGCTAATGCTCAGCAGTGCGGCCTTGGCGCATTTTTTCTGGCAGCCTGCCATTGCCGGTTTGGCTGGGTTCTTAGACTCGTCGGTGGTGCTGGCCACCCTCTGGGCCTGGTTTGAGGCCGTGGGCTTAAGTGGGGTCAAAGCCATGCTGGCACCCGTGCTTTTGCTGGTGGTGCTCACCCCGCTGATGGTGGTTGTGACGCTGGTGGGTGTATCCCTGCTGATGACGCCGGCGCTGGTGCGCCTGGTGGCCTTGCGGCGCTTTCCTACACTGGCGCTGCGCCAAGGCGCATCATTTCTGTCCAGCGTAGGTTGGGCGCTGGGCTCGTCTTTGTTGGCGCTGGGGGCCATTCTGGTGTCGCTGCCGATGTGGATCGTGCCGCCCCTGGTGCTGGTGCTGCCACCCCTGATTTGGGGCTGGCTGACTTATCGCGTGATGGGCTTTGATGCGTTGGCAGCACACGCCAGCGCCCTAGAGCGGACCACTTTGCTGCAGCATCACCGTAAAACCTTGCTCGCCATGGGACTCGTGGTTGGTCTTATGGGCGCTGCGCCGAGTTTGCTGTGGTCGGTTGGTTTGATGGCAATTGCCATGGCACCACTGCTGGTGCCCTTATCCGTTTGGGCCTACACGCTCATTTTTGTTTTTTCATCGTTGTGGTTTACGCATTTTTGTCTGGAGGCGCTGCAATCGCTGCGACAAGGTCTGTCGGTGGTGGACGAAGTCCTGCCGGTGCCTTTGGTGCCCCCGGCGATAGCCCCACTGGCTTCACCACGCCAAACTGGGGAACCCACAGGAGAGGTATGAACTTTGGCGTGATCATCATCGGCGACGAGATTTTGTCTGGCAAGCGCGCGGACAAACACCTGACCCAAGCTATTGGCCTGCTAGGCGCACGTGGATTGCCCCTGGCCTACGCGCACTACGTGGGCGATGACCCCGAGCGCATCACGGCCACGCTGGCCACTGCATTTGCCAGTGGTGATGTGGTTTTTTCATTTGGTGGCATCGGTGCTACGCCGGATGACCACACCCGCCAGTGCGCTGCCCGCGCTCTGGGGCGTGCGTTGGTGCTGCACCCGCAGGCCCGCGACCTGATTTGGGAGCGCATGCGGGACATCGCCCGTGAAAACAAGCAGTCCTTCGAGCCCGACAGGCAGGACAACCAACACCGCTTGAATATGGGCATGTTTCCTGTCGACGCGAACATCATTCCCAACCAGTACAACAAAATCGCCGGGTTCAGTTGCGAGGGTGCGCACGGCGGCGCGGTGCACTTTGTGCCGGGTTTCCCCGTGATGGCTTGGCCGATGGTCGAGTGGGTTTTAGATACACAATATTCGCATTGCTTTAACCGCGTTGCATGGTTGGAAAAGTCCGTGATCGTGATGGGCGCAATGGAGGCCACGCTCACACCCTTAATGGAAGAGATTGAACGCAGCCATGCCGTCAAGGTGTTTAGTCTGCCTAGCGTGGACCATCCGACCTACGGTCGGCACATCGAACTCGGGGTCAAAGGTGAGGCGGTGGTGGTGGATGGTGCCTTTATGGCACTACGGCAAGGGTTGGAGCGCTTCGCATGCGTTTTCGGCCCTGAAATAGTGCGGTCTGCAACGTAGCACCATAACCGCTCCAATAAAGCACTTTTTTGGTGCAAAATTCCAAGCCAAAGTATGTTCCGAAGGCATGTTTGGGTCAAGGGCTCTAAAACCGCGCCGTCTCAGGGCAAAATAGCTCCCGTTTGATTGAATCGCCGCTACCGCAGTTTTGGCATAAAAGCTGCGTGGCAATACCAGCAACACTTTTTACAACCGTGCAACAGGAGTATTTGATGGCCAAGACCGTCGCAGATGTGATGAAGATGGTGAAAGAGAA
>CAIYQF010000153.1 GCA_903928325.1 uncultured beta proteobacterium
GACCATGAACTCCTTCAGGATGTCATTCTGTATCGTGCCCGAGAGTTTCTCCTGCGCCACGCCCTGCTCTTCCGCCGCCACGATATAGCCCGCCAGCACCGGCAGCACCGCGCCGTTCATGGTCATGGACACCGAGACTTTGTCCAGCGGAATCTCGTTGAACAGCACCTTCATGTCTTCCACCGAGTCAATGGCCACCCCAGCTTTGCCCACGTCGCCGGTCACACGCGGGTGGTCGGAGTCGTAGCCGCGGTGGGTGGCCAAATCGAAGGCCACCGACACACCCTGCCCACCCGCCGCCAAAGCCTTGCGATAAAAGGCATTGGACTCTTCGGCGGTCGAAAACCCGGCGTACTGGCGAATCGTCCAGGGCCGCACGGCGTACATGGTGGCCTGGGGGCCGCGCAGGTAGGGCTCAAAACCGGGCAGAGTGTCCGCGTAGGGCAGATTCGCCGTGTCCGCAGCCGTGTACAGGGGTTTGACCGAAATGCCGTCGGGCGTGATCCAGTTCAAGGCGTCCACATTGCCGCCGGGGGCGGATTTGGCGGCGGCCTTGTGCCAGGCGTCCAGGGTGGCGGTTTTGAATTCGGGGGGCGTGGGGCTCATGGCGGCGTCTTTGATAGCGGAAATTGGGGGATGGCGGGCATCATATCATTCATAATTATTAATTCAAAACCTTCAACCGGCTTACAATTTCTCCTATGTCCGCCCTTACCCTGACCCCCCGCGCACTCTACGAAGAAGTGGCTGAGTTGCTGCGCCAGCGCATTTTTTCCAACCAACTGGCCCCCGGAAGCTGGATTGACGAGCTCAAGCTGGCCGAGGAATACGGCATCAGCCGCACGCCGCTGCGCGAGGCCCTGAAGGTGCTGGCCACCGAAGGGCTGGTCACCATGAAGGTGCGCCGCGGCGCCTATGTGACCGAAATCAACGCCAAAGACCAGCGCGATGTGTACCACCTGTTGTCGCTCTTGGAAGCCGACGCGGCCAGCGTGGCGGCGGCCAGCGCCAGCGCGGAGCAACTGCAAGACCTACAAGGCCTGCACCAGGCCTTGGCAGCGGCGGCGGTGGACACCGACCAGTTTTTCGAGTTGAACGAGCGCTTTCATATGCGCCTGTTGGAGATTGCCGACAACCGCTGGCGTGACCAGTTGGTGGCTGACCTGCGCAAGGTGATGAAGCTCAACCGCCACCATTCCTTGCTCAAAAGCGGGCGTGTGGCCGAATCTTTGAGCGAACACCAAGCGCTGATGAACGCGCTGTTAGCGCGAGACCCGGCATTGAGCGCACAGCGCATGCGCGAGCACTTTTCCAATGGGCTTGAAGCGGCCCGCTAAGTCTTCCAACAGGCGCTATCGAGCGCGCGCCGCAGCCTTTTTGCCCGCCATCACCAGCCCCACCCCAGACAAAATGAGCGCTCCGCCCACTAAGTGGTGTAGCCCCAGCGCCTCGTCGAGCAGCAGCCAGGCGACCACGGCGGCATAGAGCGGCCCGAGGTACATGGTCATGGCGACGGGGCCCGCGCCCAGTATTTTTTGCGTCCAACCATAGATCCAATACGAGCCGATACCCGGTATGAGCGCGGCCACCCCCACCAGCCACAGCGCCTGCGTGCCCAGCACGGGTTCTCCGTGGGTCAACTCCCAAACGGCAAACGGCAGCAGCACCACCACGCCACCTGCGCACATAGCGGCCAATTGCGCCGTCGAACCCAGAGCGCTGGGCCAGCGCTTTTGCAGCAGCGAATACGCGGCCCAAGCCGCAGCCGCAGCCACCACCCAGAGGTCGCCGGGCACAAATTCCAGTGTGGACAAGCGCAACCACTCACCCTGTACCACCACATGCACCACCCCGGCCAGTGCCGCCACCACACCCAGCGCCTGCCGTGCAGAAAACGGCTCGCCCAGCCACAGCACCGAGCCGATGGTGATCATCACGGGAAAGGCGGCGTAGATCAGCGAGATATTCATCATGCTGGTGCTCTGGCCTGCAAAGTACACGGCTGCGCCGCAGATCCACATACCGCAAGCGCCCAAAGCCAGATAGCGCCCAGCGTGCAGGCGCAGTTCCCGGCGCTGCTGCCAAAGTTCACGCCGTGCCAGCCAGCCCAGCAGCACACCGGCCAGCATCCAGCGCCCTAGGGCCAGCACGTGCGGCGTGATCACCCCAGGCGCACGTCGGGCAATCACCGAGTTGACGATCCACAGCAGCGGAATCGCCCAAAACAGGACTTTGGCAATCCGGACGTGCGCGGGCAACGGCACCGCGTGCATCAGGCGCCTTCAGACAGGGTGTGGGCGCGGGTGTCCACAGGCACTTGGGCTCCGCGCTCCAGCGCCTCGCGCGCCTGGCGCCAAACTTCCCGAGGGGCCAGTGGCTTGAGTCGGTGGTCGCTCCACACCTGGCGCCACAGGCGCGCGCCGCGCTGGCCGTGGTACAGGCCCAGCATTTGGCGGGCAATGGCGTACCAGGGGCAACCGTCCTCGGCATAGGCACGCTCCATATACACCACCATAGATTCTTCCACGGCCTCGCGGCTGGGCAAGGGATGGTCATCATTGAAAAACGTGGCGTCCCAGCTGCTTAAGAGCCAGGGGTTGTAGTAAGCCTCGCGCCCGAGCATGGCGCCGTCGGCGTGCTGCAAGTGTTCGGCAATCTGGTCGTTGGTTTTGATGCCGCCGTTCACGGCAATCGTCAGGCCTGGGAAATCGGTTTTGAGCCGGTAGGCCAGGTCGTAGCGCAGCGGTGGAATCTCGCGGTTTTCCTTGGGGCTCAGGCCTTGGAGCCAGGCGTTGCGGGCGTGGACGATGAACACCTGGCAGCCCGCCTGGCTAACTTGGCCCACAAAGTCGCGCACAAAGCCATAGCTTTCCTCTTTGTCGATGCCAGTGCGGTGCTTGACCGTGACCGGCACCTCCACCACATCCAACATCGCCTTCACGCCGTCGGCCACCAGCGCGGGCTCGTTCATCAAGCAGGCGCCAAAGGCGCCGCGCTGCACGCGGTCGCTGGGGCAGCCGCAGTTGAGGTTGATTTCGTCGTAGCCCCATTGGGCGCCCAGGCGGGCGGCGGCGGCCAAGTCGGTGGCGTCGCTGCCGCCAAGTTGCAGCGCCAGCGGGTGTTCTTCTGCGTTAAAGCGCAGGTGGCGCTGCACGTCGCCGTGCACCAGGGCGCCCGTGGTCACCATCTCGGTGTACAGCCGGGTGTGGCGGGTGAGCAAGCGGTGGAAGTAGCGGCAATGGCGGTCGGTCCAGTCCATCATGGGGGCCACGCTCAGGCGCCAGGGTGAACCGACCCCCGGCAATGGCGAGGGCAAGGGGGGTGCAGGATTCATGGCGCATTATCCCAAGCGCCCGCCTGGCATGGACGCAAAGGCCTTAGGCCGCCACGCACCATGGTGCCGTGTTGTGCACCAAGCCCATCCACAAGGCCCATCCAGCGCTGCCAGCGAGCGCGGCACCCGCCAGGCGCACACCCCAGGCTCCGCGGTCGAGCGAACGGCTGTTTGGGAAACCCTTGGACGCAGCACGGGGGGCGTGAACTACCACAGCGGAGGTCTGCCCAATTCGCATCCGGCGGGGGCTTCGCCAAGCCTGCACATACAACCACAACCAAGGCCCGATCGCCATGGTGACACTGGTACCCAGTGCAAACAAGGCCATCAGCAAGGCGCCACCGGCGACACTACCAGCCAATGCAGCCACCATCACGGCCGAGTACAAGAGCCCACAGGGCAGCAACGCCCAGAGCACGCCCAGCACCCAGGGAAGCTGAGCCGACGTGGCGCCGCGGGCCCGGGCGCGCTGCCAAAGCTTGCGGCCACCCGTTTCGAGCCAAAGGGGCTGCCGCGCGCGCAATATCAAAAACAAACCCAGCGCCAAGGCGGCCACGTGCAGCAAGGACCACAGGGGACGCAAGGCCGCAGACTGCACGGTGAGCCAGCCCAGCCCCTGCATGGACGCCGCCGACAATGCCCCCAATGCCGAATACCCCAGTACCCGCCCCCCCTGGAAAGAAAAAATAGCGCGGTTCCTCCTATCACCCGCCGCCTGGCCCAAGCCAGCACAGGCAGCGCCGCACATGGCAACGCAATGCGGCCCGCCCACCAAGCCCATCAAAAGAGCGGTCGGAGCAAGGGTACGAAGTGAGGACGCCACCGAGCCATTGTAGCGCAGGACGCTTAGAGAATCTTGGAAAACCGGTTGCGATTGATGTCGGCTTGCAGGTGGCGGTCAAACACCATGGCGATGGCCCGAACAAAGAACCATCCCGCTGCCGTGACCTGGATGGCGGTGTCGTCCACCTCCACCAGGCCCTCGGCTGCCAGGGGCTTGAGGGCTTCGAGTTCAGGGGCGAAATAGCGTGCGAAGTCGACCAAATAAGCGATAGCAATCGACTCAAAATGCAAAACCCCCTGGCACATGATTGCCATGATGACGGCGCGGCGCAGCAAGTCGTCGCGCGTCAGGGCGATGCCACGCACCACGGGCAGTCGCCCGTGGTCCAGCAAGTCGTAATATTCTTCCAAGGTCTTGGCGTTTTGGCTGTAGGTCGCAC
>CAIYQF010000154.1 GCA_903928325.1 uncultured beta proteobacterium
ACGTCGGCTAGACCCGGCACTCGGTCGTTGCTGCCGGTGTATTCGTCTTGCAACAAGCCGCCCAGCACCACTACCGAGCCGTCGTCCACCAGCACGTTCGATTCGATCGTGCGCTTGTTGGTGGTCGGGCCGTTGGCAGCATTGACAGTGGAGGCCTGCACGCTGGACACTTCCTGGAAGATAGTCAGCTTGACCGTGCCGTTTTCGCTGATCTGCGGCTTGACCTTAAGCGTCAGGCCCACGTCTTTGCGCTCAATGGTTTGGAAGGGGTTGACCGCACCGTTGCCCGCATTGGTGTTGGTGAACTGGCCGGTGATAAAGGGCACGTTTTGGCCGATGACGATCTTGGCCTCTTCGTTGTCCAAGGTCAGTAAATTGGGCGTGGACAGCACATTGCCCGCGCCGCTGGACTCTAAAAAGTTCGCCAAAGCCCCCAACACGTAAACGCCGTTGGTCTGTTGTGCGAACCCGGCGTTCAGACCTGCAGCCGGCGCCACAGTGCCTGCGGCTGCGCCGGTGGCCAGGCTGATGATGTTTTTGCCGCCGGTGCCAAAGTTGGTGCCCAGCAGGCCGATCACGCTGTCGCCCGCCTTGCCCGAGGCTCCTTGCCATTGCACTCCAAACTCCGCTGCACGGTCGGCGCTGACTTCGGCAATCAGGCTCTCTACAAACACCTGTGCCCGACGCGCGTCGAGGCGCTCAATGACCTCGCGCAACTGGCGGTACTGCGGATCGGGCGCGGTGATGATCAGGGAGTTGGTGGCCGTGTCCGCCTGCACCTGCCCGCCCGAAGTGGCCACAGCTATGGGCGCAGCGCCCGCCGTTGTGCCGGGCGCGGTTGCGGCCGCAGGGCTGACAGCGGCGCCACTGAGCGCTGCGCGCAGCGTGGCGGCCAGTTTGGTGGCGTCAGCGTTTTTCAGATAAACCACGTGCAGGTTGCCCAGCTCGCCATTGCTTTTGCTTGACGGCTGGTCCAGCTTTTCTACCAAAGACTTCACTAGCGCCACACGCGCCGGGTTGGCTGCCCGAACGATCAAGCTGTTGCTGCGCTGCTCGGCCATGACGGTGGTCTTAAAGCCCGTATCGGCAGCGCCTGCCGGTGCGCCAGTGGCGCTGCTGGAGTCAATGAGTTTAAGTACCAAGGGTGCCAGGTCCACAGCGACCGCGTTCTTAAGGTCAATGACTTCGACCTCTGTGGCATTGGACAGGTCCATGGCGGCAATGATGCGGGCGATGCGGCGCAGGTTGTCCGCATAGTCGGTGATCACCAGCGCGTTGTTGCCGGGGTTGGCGTTGATGGTGTTGTTGGGACTGATCAAGGGGCGCAGCACGGCGACTAGGTTGCTAGCCGACTCAAAATTGAGCCGAAAAATTTGCGTCACCACCTGGCCACCCGCTGCGCCCTTGGGCGCGCTGTCGCTGGTCTCGACTGCGCTGGTTTGCAGCTTGGCATCGGCCTCGGGCACCACTTTGAGCAAGCCCGCCGACTCCACCATGGTGAAGCCCTGCAGGCGCAAGCTGGTCAAAAACTGCGCCATCGCAACGCTGCGGCCCACCGGCCTTTCGGAAACCAGGGTGATAGTGCCTTTAACGCGCGGGTCGACCACCACGTTCATGCCCGAGAGCAGGCCGATGGTGCGCGCCACGGCCTCGATGTCGGCGTTGGTGAAGTTCAAGGTAATGGGCTCACCCGGCCTGGGTAGGCTGCTGCTGGCTGCTGGCGCAGCAGCGCTGCTGGGTGCGGCGCTGCCGGTGCTTTGTGCCAAGGCCATTGTTGCGCTGCAGGCGGCCAGGGCGGCGCCAGCGAGCCAGCGGCCCCTTGGCAGTCCGAGTACGGTTGGGTTGAAGGCGGTAGCAGAAACGCGCATTGGTGTCATAAAAGTTCAACCCACGGTGATGATGGAGCGTGCGCCATCGCGCCGCCCGATGATGTTCAAAAGATTCGACAGCGCATCCTGGCGTTCGGGTGCAGCACGGGCCTCGCCCTCAAAGCGCAGTTGCCCCTGGGTCCATTGCCCCCGGCCACTGAGCTGCAAACTGCCGTTCTTGGTCGACAGCGTCAAAACCGGTGTGTCCCCGCCCTTTAGGACGAAGCGGTAGCTGCCCATGGGGCGCAGCGTCGACAGGCGTGATGCGATGCCCTGGGCGTCCAGTTGCAACTCGCCTTGCAGACTGAGCCGGCCGTGCACCCACCGGGCCTGCAATGCCTGGGTAGACACGGCCAACTGGCCCTCAGCGCGTAAGGTGTTCCAGGGCGTGCCCAAGCCGGTGAGCCATAGGGCGGGCCATTGGGACTGCTGGTCCGCAACGGCTAGGTTCAGGCCCCCCCAGCGAGGTGACAGGTCCAGAGCCAGGGGTGACTGCATGCAGCAGTCAGCAAACAAGGATGCCTGCAGGCGGCCCCAGCCAGGTTGTAGCGTCCAGGCGAGCCGCCCTGGCAAGGTGCTGGCGTCTTGGCTGCCGGGGCCGCCAGTGAGGGCGAGTTGGGCCGACCCGCTCCACAGCGTGCCCTGGGCGTCGGCCATGCGCAGCCGCCCGTCACTGGCCGCCTCCAGCCCCTGGGCAAGCCAGCGCGCAGGGGGGTACGCCACGGTGGCCAGCACCAGGCCCAGTACGGCGCCCGATAGCGCCCAAGTCCAAGGGGAAAGGGGGGCAGACGTTGCGCGAGCCATGGCGTGGGGCAATCAGGGCGCCGTGCGCGAGGGCAGTTGCAGCACCACGCTGCCGCTCCAAAGGCCCTGGCTCTGGTCTAGGTGAAGTTCCAGCGGCAGGGCGTGGGCGTTAAGGCGCGCTTGGCTGAGCCACTGCGCCAGCGCATCGGCGCTGCTGCCTTGAAAGCTGGCGGTGGCACGGTCACCCAAGACCACCAGGCGCGCCGAAGCTCCTAAGGTAGCCGTGGAGGCTTCGAGTAGCGTTTTGGCGTCCTGGGGTGTGGCTGACGATGGCGCTTGCAGTGCGTGCGCTTGGGCCTGCAGTTGCAGCATTTCTTGCAGTTGCGCCCGCAGCTGCGGGTCCTGGGCGTGTGCCGTGCGCAGCGTTTGCAGGGACGGGCCAACGCTGATAAACCAGGCCAGGGCGAGCAACAGCACGGGCAGCCCGATGCGCACCAGTTGCTGCTCGCGTGCGCTGCTGCGGGCCCAGCGCGCATGCAGCGCCGACTTCCAGGATTGCAGAACCAGACCGGTGCGCATCAGCGGGCCCGTAGGAGCAGGTCGTCGCCGGAGGGCGTGAGTCCGTAGCCCTGGCCCTGCAAAGCCCGCGTGGCCTGGGCGAGCGTGTCTGCCGGTACGCTGAGGCCGCGCAGCCGCAATTCGCCGTTGGCAAAGTCCAGGCCCGCAGGCGCTGGCGCACCGGGGGCCGCCTGCGACCAGGCTCCCAACAAGGTCTCAAAGTCGCGGGTGCCCAGCGCGCCTGCGCCTTGCTGCAGTGCGGCGACGGCGCGCTGCATTTGCACGGGCGCATCCACCACCACCTGCGTGGTCGGAAAAGTGTGAGTCCATACCGCCGCAATGGCCTGGCGCTGCGCTTGAAGGCCAGCGCGCTCAACCGCCGCACGAACATGCAGGCCCACCAGATTGACCGCCACCAGGGCCAGCAGGCTCCAGCGTGCAGCGCGCCAACTGGGAGCTTGCATCAGTTCGCGCCATGCAGCGCCCAGGCGCTTGAAGCTGCGGCTGCGCTGGGTGCTAACCAGGTCAAACTGGGCCAAGTCCCAGCTATTTTGGCTGGCAAGCAGCGCGCGCTCGGCGCGGTTTTGGAGCATCGCGCTGCGGCCCAAGATATGCTCTGCCAGGATGGCCACGGCGGGCTCGGCGTACAGCGGCAACTTTTCGTGTGCGCCCAGTGCCGCCACCGTGGTGGCCTGCAGCGGCCAGGCGCGTACGCCGTTGGCGCTGGCATGCAGCAGCAAGGCCTGCCCCGATTCCTGCACGGCGTACAGGCCTTCGGGCGACGTGTCGGGAAGCAGCTCCGGCACGATGCGGGTGATGGCAATGCCTGCATCGTCCAAGGCCATCAAGCCGCTGTGCAGCCAGGCCTTGTCGCATACGGCGACCCAGGTCGACGCGCTTTTGGCGCCGCCGGGCTCCAGCGCGAAGTGCAGTGTCTGCGCTTCGTCGAGTAACTGGTCTTCCAGCACGCCTACGAGTATGGCGCGCAGGCGCTCGGGGCCGTTGCCCGCACCCTGGGGCAGTTGTACCCGGTGCCAAGACAGGCGCGCAGCGCTGACCAACAGCACCGTGTCCGTCAACCGGCCATGGGGTGTTGTGCTACCGGTGTGGCCCGCGCCTGGCAGCAGCGCCAGTGGCGCGTTGGAAGCCACACCCACGGTGACGCCGTCGGGCGTGAGCACGTAGTCCACGGGCGTGGACGCTTGCAGCGCTGCCTGGGGAAGGGTGATGGTGAGTGTGGCCATGGTTCAAAAAGCTGGATTCATTGTAGGCGCCAGGGCTGCTGCGGGCGGTGTGAGCGCGCGCTTGCGCCACAGGGTTTTGACGTTCATGGCATCACGCTGCACGACCGAATATTCCTGCACCGTGTTGCCGTCGATTTGCAAGACGCCGCGCAGGGCAAAAAAGCGGCTGGTGGTGGAAACCATCTGGCTGTCCCATGTCAGCAAGGGTAGCTGGGCAGATTTTTTTACGTCTTCAAGCGTTTCCCAGGGAGCCAGACTGCGCGCGACCAGCAAACGCTGCACGCCGACTTGGTCCAGGCCCTCCAGGCAGGCCATGAGCACGGTGCCCGACGCGGTGTTGAGGTTGACCGGCGTGCGCTCGGGCAGCACCGTGGTGTGGGGGCCCAGCAGCGCCAGCGTGCGCGGCTCCAGGCCCAACCAGGCAAGTTGGTCGGGCTCTTGGGGCCACAAAGGACCGTCGTTTTGGGTGAGCGCACCATGGGCTGCTGCGCTGGCACGTTGGGCGCGCAGCAACTGCGCCACCAGCGTGTCGAGTTGGCCACGTGGCAGGCCCAGTTGCTCAAAGAGACGCGCGAAAAGACGCAGCGTGGGGGCGTGCACCCTGTCGTCGTCTTGCACCAGGTTTTTCAGGTTCAGACGGGCCTGCAAGTCGACGATTTGGCCCGATAAAAAGGCGTTGCTGCTGGCTTCAGCGGCCAGGGTGTCGCTGCGGTCGGCGGCCAAAAACGTGGACAGGCGCGCTTGCTCCAGCGGCATGGCCCAGGGCTCGGACAGGTGGTCGGAGCCGCCTTTTCGTGCATCTTCTGCCAAGATCAGCCGCGCCCAGTCCAACGCGCCCGTCAGCACCCAGGTCGACTGCGCGCGCGCGCGCTCGGCCGCTTCCACTTCCACCGCGCGCCACTGATGCCACAGCGCAGCCGACGCCAGGGTGGCTACCAACACCACGGTGAGCATGGCCAACAAAATGGCCGCGCCCTGCTGGGCGGTTTTGCCGCGCTGTGCAGTGCGCCTCATGGTCCGGCTCCCAGCCCTGGGCGGGCCCAGTCGCGGGTCAGCAGGCCACTGAGCGCCAGGTCGGGTGGCAGGGTGAGCAGCAGGCGCACGCCGTCAGGCACCATGGTGGTGTTGGGCGCCGCCTTGGGCGATGTGCTGGTCGCAGCGTCGCCCGATGACAAGGGGTTACTCCATGCGCCGCTGCGGTAGAAAAATACCTGCCAGCTTGCAAGCGGCGTGATACGCACCTCCAGGCTCCGGTCTGCGTCACTGGGGTTCTGGCCCCAGCGCGCGGCCTGGCTCCAGGCGCTGAGCATCTGGGCCCGTGTGTACAGGGCGGGCGACTGCCAGCGCAGCCAATAGACCGTGTTGCCCACGCGCCGCTGCGCCCACGCCACCATGTACAGACCCTCAGAAGGCGACTGGCTGCCCCGGCGCAGCAGGCGCAGGGCGCGGCCGTCCCAGTCCATGCTGGGCATGTTGGGCTGTATTGCCAGTGCGTCGAGGTCTGCCGACCACTGGGCAAGCCCGGTTTGCAGGGTGAGCACATCGTCTGCATGCTGGGACAAGCGCTTTTGTGCGCCCACCATGCCGTCCAGGCCGCGCCACGACAGGGCCGCCATCATCGCCATCAGCGCCAGCGCCACCAGCAGCTCAACCAAGGTGAAGCCCCTCTGTTGGGCGCCCGTTCTCCAGCGGGATGGGTAAAAGACCATCAGTTGCGCCCCACGATGGTCGACAGGCGCAGCACCGGCTCGTCTGCGTTACGCACCTGGGCGTCCACGCGCACGAAGTTGGGGTTGGGCGTGGGCTGCACATGAAGCACCACGGTGAAGCTGTGTCCGGCTTGCAGGCATTCGCCGCTGTTCTCTCCCACACCGGGCATTTGGCGCGAGAGGCGAATCTGGGTGAGCGCGTTTTCGGCGCAGAGCTGGCCCAGCAACACATCGCTTTGCCGCAGCGCGTGCAGGGTGAGTGCGCCGGTAGCCTTCAGGCCCGCAAGCAGCGCCACGCCCACAATGGTCAGCGCTACCAGCACCTCCACCAGCGTGAACCCGCGCAGCCTGTGACGCGGCGGCGTCAGCGTGCTCATGGGGTCGACTGGCCCAGTGCAGTGCCCAGCGGCACGATGCCAAACGGGCGCAGCCCATCGGTGGCCAGTTGCAGGCGCACGCTGGCTTGGCTGCGCGCGCGCAGCACCACGGCTTGCGCCTCCAGGATGGGCTCGGGCCCCAGCGTTAGCACGGCAAGGGCGTTACCCGGCTCGGGCGCGCCGGGCCTGCGCAGCACGGCGGCGGCGGTGGTGTCCGCACTGAGCCAGGTTTGGGGCGGCAGCGGTGGGTTCAGGCCGTCGAGTGCAAAGCCGCTTGGCGTAGCGCGCCAGACCACGGGCGTGCCCAGCATGCGCGACTGCGCCCGGCCTGACTCCAAAATAGCGGCCAGGCGTTGGGCGTCGCGCTCCAGGTTGGAGGCGGCGCTGTCGCGCAGGGTCAGCGCCACGCCGGCCGAGGCGATGGCGATGATGGCCACCACCACCAACAGTTCCAACAGGGTAAAGCCCCGGCTGGCTGCGCCCAGGGCATGGAGCTCGCAGGCTGGTGTGCCCCTAGGGCTGCCAGCTGCCGATGTCTGCATTTTTGCCCTCGCCGCCGCTCTGGCCGTCGGCCCCGAAGGACATCACATCCATCTCGCCCTTCACGCCGGGGAAGAGGTAGACGTACGCGTTACCCCAGGGGTCCTTGGGCAGCTGGTCGAGGTTTTTCTTCCAGTTGGGCGGCACGGGCTCGGTGGTCGGCTTGTTTACCAGCGCGGCCAGGCCCTGCTCGGCGCTGGGGAAGCGCCCGTTGTCGAGTTTGTAGAGTTTGAGCGCCTGCACCAGATTGCTAACGTCCGTCTTGGCCGCCGTGACCTTGGCGTCGTCGGCGCGGTCGAGCACGTTAGGCACGATCAAGGCGGCAAGCACACCGATGATGAGCAGCACCACCATCAATTCGATCAGGGTGAAGCCGCGCTGAAATGCCAACGGCGATCGGCTAGGGTGTGCGTGCAAGGTGGTGGCCATGGTGGGGATTGAATGGTTGCCCGAAAGCGCCCCATTTTGCCTGAAGACACGGCAGCCTTCTGCCCCGATAATGCGGGCATGGCGTCTCACACATCCCCTCTCTGGCGTGTCCGATGGGCCACGTTTTTTGTGGCGCTGCTGGCTGCAGCCAGCGTGGCCTTTTGGATTTTGGGCTTTATGGGTATGGAGCTGCGGCCTGCGCCAGGGGCGCCGGTGGTTTCCAGTGCCCCGGTCTCTGACGCCACGGGCTTGGCGCGTGCTTTGGGTGGTGGCATGGTGAGCGCAGGGGCGCTTGTAGCCCCCTCTGCGCCCTCGTACCAGTTGGTTGGCGTAGTCTCCGGCCCGCTGGGCAAGGGGGTCGCACTGATGGCGATAGACAATGCGCCGCCCAAGGCCTACAGCGTGGGCTCAAGGGTAGAGGGCGGGCAGGTGCTCCAGTCGGTATCGACACGTGGCGCCGTGCTGGGGACAACGCCCCTTGAATTGCCTAAATTGACGAATCCCTGATGCGGGTCAAAAGAATTGAAGTTTCTGGCCTGTAATCCGTTACATACTGCCAGGGGACTGATGGAAGTTCGTGTAAGCTTAAAGTCAGCCCAGAACCAACATCCACCTCCTAGAGGAGCGATTCCATGCAAATAGGCGTACCGGCCGAGACCGCAGCGGGAGAGACCCGCGTTGCCGTCACCCCCGAAACGGTGAAAAAACTAATTGCCCAAGGTCATACGGTGCGGGTGCAGTCCGGTGCTGGCGTGGCTGCGAGCGTGACCGACGAGGCCTATGCCGGCGCCGGCGCGGAAATTTGTGACGCCGCTGCGGCTTTCGCCAGCGCCCTGGTGCTCAAAGTAGTGTCCCCCAGCAGCCAGGAGCTGAGCGCCATGTCGCCGGGAACCGCCTTGGTCGGCATGCTCAACCCGTTTGATGCAGCGGGCTTGCAGCGCCTTGCCGCCGCCGGGCTGACCAGTTTCGCCTTGGAGGCCGCACCCCGCACCACGCGTGCCCAAAGCATGGACGTGCTCTCCAGCCAGGCCAATATTGCGGGCTACAAAGCGGTCATGGTGGCAGCCGACAAATACCAGCGCTTCTTTCCCATGCTGATGACGGCTGCGGGCACGGTCAAGGCCGCGCGCGTGGTCATTTTGGGTGTGGGCGTGGCCGGTTTGCAGGCCATTGCCACCGCCAAGCGCCTGGGCGCGGTGATTGAGGCGTCCGACGTGCGCCCCAGTGTCAAGGAGCAAATCGAGTCATTGGGCGGCAAGTTCATCGAAGTGTCCTACGACACCCCAGAAGAAAAAGAAGCTGCCGTGGGCGTGGGCGGCTACGCCCGCCCCATGCCGCAAAGCTGGCTGGACCGGCAAAAAATTGAAGTTGCCAAGCGCGTGGCGCTGGCCGATGTGGTGATTTCCACCGCCTTGATTCCTGGACGCGCAGCTCCCGTGCTGGTCACCGAGGACATGGTCAAGAGCATGAAGCCCGGCTCGGTCATCGTCGATATTGCGGCGGGCAAGGCGGCCGACGGCGTGGGCGGCAATTGTGTGCTGACCGAGGCCGGCAAAACCGTGGTCAAGCACGGCGTCACGCTGGTGGGTGAGACTAACCTGGCCGCGTTGGTGGCTGCGGACGCGTCAGCCCTTTACGCCCGCAATGTGCTGGACTTTTTGAAATTGGTGCTACCCAAAGGCGGCCAGTTCACCGTTGACCTGGAAGACGACATTGTGGCTGCCTGCCTGATGACGCAGGGCGGCGAAGTCAAACGCAAATAAAGGACAGACTCCATGGACCTCGTATCTCCCACGATCACCAACCTGATCATCTTCGTGCTGGCCATTTACGTGGGTTACCACGTGGTGTGGACGGTGACGCCTGCGCTGCATACGCCCTTGATGGCGGTGACCAACGCTATTTCTGCCATCGTGATCGTCGGCGCCATGCTGGCTGCCGCGCAAACTGAAACCGTGCTGGGCCAAACCATGGGCGTGCTGGCCGTGGCCTTGGCGGCGGTCAATATCTTCGGCGGCTTTCTGGTGACGCGCCGTATGCTGGAAATGTTCAAGAAAAAAGTGAAAAAGGCCGACGCTGCTGAGCAAGGAGCTGCGAAATGAGCATGAACCTTGTCACCCTGCTGTACCTGATTGCGTCGGTCAGCTTTATCCAAGCCCTCAAAGGCCTGTCGCACCCGACGACCTCCATCCGTGGCAATGTGTTCGGCATGATTGGCATGGCCATTGCGGCCGGTACCACGGCGGCGCTGATTGTGGACACCGCCCACGGCCAGGGCATGGGCATTGGCCTGGTGCTGGTCGGTTTGGTGGTCGGCGGCGCCTACGGCGCCTACCGCGCCAACACGGTGGAGATGACCAAGATGCCCGAGCTGGTGGCCTTTTTCCACAGCATGATCGGCTTGGCCGCCGTTTTCATTGCCGTGGCCGCCGTGCTAGAGCCTGCAGCCCTATTGCACGGTCTGGCCAGAGGCGACCCGATTCCCACCGGCAACAGGTTGGAGCTGTTTTTGGGTGCGGCCATTGGCGCCATCACTTTCAGCGGCTCGGTCATTGCCTTCGGCAAACTCTCGGGCACTTACAAATTCCGCCTGTTCCAGGGCGCGCCGGTCACCTTTTCAGGCCAGCACAAGCTCAACCTCGTGTTGGGTTTGACCACGGTGGGTCTGGGTTTGGTCTTTATGTTCACGGGCAGCTGGGAGGCGTTTTTCGCCATGCTGGCGCTCTCGTTTGTGATGGGCGTGCTCATCATCATCCCCATTGGCGGGGCGGATATGCCAGTGGTGGTGTCCATGCTCAACAGCTACTCAGGCTGGGCAGCAGCGGGCATTGGCTTTAGCCTGAACAACAGCATGCTGATCATTGCGGGCTCGCTGGTGGGGTCGAGTGGCGCGATTCTGAGCTACATCATGTGCAAGGCCATGAACCGCTCGTTCTTTAACGTGATCGGCGGCGGCTTTGGTGGCGAGGCTGTTAGTGCCGGTGGTGCCAAAGCCGAGCAGCGCCCGGTAAAAAGCGGCAGCGCCGACGACGCCGCCTTTGTGTTGGGCAATGCCGAGACTGTGGTCATCGTGCCGGGCTATGGCTTGGCCGTGGCGCGCGCGCAGCACGCGGTCAAAGAGCTGGCAGCCAAGCTAACCGCCAAAGGCATTACAGTCAAATACGCCATCCACCCGGTGGCAGGGCGCATGCCGGGCCACATGAACGTCTTGCTGGCCGAGGCCGAAGTGCCCTACGACCAGGTGTTTGAGATGGAAGACATCAACAGCGAATTCGGTCAGGCCGACGTGGCCATCATTTTGGGCGCCAATGACGTGGTTAACCCAGCCGCGCACACCAAGGGCAGCGCCATTTATGGAATGCCAATTTTGGAGGCCTACAAGGCCAAAACCATCATCGTCAACAAACGCTCTATGGCCAGCGGTTACGCCGGTCTAGACAACGAACTCTTCTACATGGACAAAACCATGATGGTGTTTGGCGACGCCAAAAAGGTGGTCGAAGACATGGTTAAAGCCATTGAGTAGGACCGCTGTCCTGTCTGTGCGCCTTGGTCGAGCAAACCATTCAGCGGGCCGCTAGATGACGCAGCGTGCTTGGCTTTCGGCCTATCCGCCTGGGGTTCCCGAAGAAATCGACCCCACGCAATACAGCTCGCTGGTGGTTTTGATGGAAGAGGCGTTTCGCCAATACGCTGATCGGGTGGCCTATAGCTTTTTGGGCGCCGACATCAGCTATGCCCAGACGGACCGCCAGAGCCTGAGTCTGGCAGCCTATTTGCAAAGTCTGGGATTGGTCAAAGGCGACCGGGTTGCCCTGATGATGCCCAACGTGCCGCAGTACCCGGCCGCTGTGGCTGCCGTTTTGCGTGCAGGCCTGGTGGTGGTCAATGTCAACCCGCTCTATACCGCGCGGGAGTTGGAGCACCAGCTCAAGGACTCCGGGGCCAAAGCCATTTTTATCTTGGAGAACTTCGCCAGTACGCTGGAGAAGTGCGTAGCCTCGACACTGGTCAAGCACATTGTTCTGTGTGCCATGGGGGATTCGCTGGGGCTCTTCAAAGGCGCCGTGGTGAACTTTGTGGTGCGATCGCGCAAAAAATTGGTGCCCGCCTTCGACCTGCCAGATGCGGTGCGCTTTAACGCGGCGGTAGCGCAAGGGGGCCGCTTGCCATTTGCCAAGCCCATGCTCCATTCCAATGATGTGGCGGTGCTGCAGTACACGGGCGGCACCACCGGCGTATCCAAGGGTGCCGTTCTGCTGCACCGAAACCTTATTGCCAATGTCTTGCAATCCGAGGCATGGAACCAGCCTGTGATGCGCGACCTACCGCCTGGTCAACAGCCTACCAGTGTGTGCGCCTTGCCGCTGTACCACATCTTCGCCTTCACCATCGGCATGATGCTGAGTCTGCGCATGGGCGGTAAGTTGATTCTGATTCCCAACCCGCGCGACATTCCCGCCGTGCTTCATGAGCTGAAAAAGCACACCATCCACAGCTTTCCGGCAGTCAACACCCTGTTTAACGCCTTGGCAAACCACTCGGATTTCAATGCCGTGGACTGGAGCCACTTGCGGGTGTCGCTCGGCGGCGGCGCTGCGGTGCAAAGCAGCGTGGCCAAGCTGTGGTTTGAGAAAACCGCTTGCCCCATTTGCGAGGGCTACGGCCTGAGCGAAACTTCACCTTCGGTGAGTTGCAACCCGGTGACTGCCACGGCTTACGGCGGATCCATCGGTGTGCCATTGCCCGGAACCGACATGAAGCTGCTCGACGATGCTGGCAATCCCAGCGCGCCAGGCGAGCCCGGAGAAATTGCTATCAAGGGCCCGCAAGTGATGGCCGGCTACTGGCAGCGCCCCGATGAAACCGCCAAAGTTATGACCGTCGACGGCTATTTCAAATCGGGCGACATCGGTACGGTGGATGAGCGCGGTTTTTTCAAAATTGTCGACCGCAAGAAGGACATGATTTTGGTCAGCGGCTTCAACGTCTTCCCCACCGAGCTCGAAGATGTAGTCGCGCAACTCGACGGCGTGTTGGAGTGCGCCTGCGTCGGTATGCCCGACGCCAAAACCGGAGAGGCGGTCAAGCTGGTCGTCGTGAAAAAGGACCCCGGCCTGACCGAAGCCGCTGTACGCGCCCACTGCAAGGAAAACTTGACGGGCTACAAGCAGCCCAAAGTAGTTGAGTTTTGCGCCGAACTGCCCAAAACTCCGGTGGGTAAGGTGCTGCGCCGCGAGCTGCGCAAGGCCTAGGCCGTCACGCAGGCACTTGGCCTATTTCAACCAGCCGCGTTTGCCGAAATACCACATCGGCACCATTGCGCTGGCCACCATCAGCGCCACCGTATAGGGGTAGCTCCAGGCGCCCAGAAACTCCAGCTCCGGGAACTTCAGGTTCATGCCGTAGACGCTGGCGATCAGCGTAGGTGGCAGCAGCGCCACGCTGGCCACCGAGAAGATCTTGATGACCTTGTTCTGGTTGATATTGATGAAACCGACCGTGGCGTCCATCAAAAAGTTGATCTTGTCAAACAAGAACGCGGTGTGCGAGTCCAGCGAATCAATATCGCGCAAGATCTGGCGCGCCTCCTCAAACTGCTCAACGTTGAGCATTTTGGAGCGCATCATGAAGCTCACGGCACGCCGCGTGTCCATCACATTGCGCCGAATGCGCCCACTCAAGTCCTCGTGCCGCGCGATCGCGCCCAGCGCTTCCCCTGCAATGGCGTCGGTCACGTCTCCCGATAGCACTTTTTTACTGACTTTTTCCAGCTCGTCGTAAATGCCTTCGAGCGTATCGGC
>CAIYQF010000155.1 GCA_903928325.1 uncultured beta proteobacterium
CCTGACCTCAAAGCCATTGTGTCGATTGCCTTGCCTGGCAAAACGTCCGAGCAGGCGCGCTTCACACCGCTGGCGATCCCAATGGAAAAGCATGACGAACACATGCATTAGCTAGCGCGTGACCCCTGCGCCCCGATGTGGGGGCGCAGGGGCCCTTCACGAAGGGTTGGCCAGGTGCAGCCAGATTTCATTGCGCCGCATAAACCAGGGCGTGAACGGCGCGTTGTAGCGTGAATACACCGGCTCCCCCACGCCGCTCAAGTCCGCCGCGCGCAAGGCCTCTTGGAGCTTGGCCAAGTGCTGCAGATAGTTGGCGTCGGACCAAAATCCGGAGTATCGGATGACGGCCACGCGGCTTGGGGCAATGTCTCGCAATACGACCCGCACATCCAGGGGTTCGGGGGCGCTGTCCATGGTCACCCCTTTGGGCAGCACGAACTGCACCTTGAAGCCGCCTGGTGCTGCGGTCTGCGTAACTGGTGCAGTCATCTCCAACTTGACGGGCTCAGCGGCTTGGGTTACCGGCGCAACCATAGCGAGTTTTCGCTCGCCCCGGTTCTTGCCAAAAATATAGCCCGCCAGAATGGGGAAGGCCGTGTTCCCGGCATCCGCGGCAGGGCCCGGCACCACGACTTCCGCAACGCAATAGGCGTCGTATTGCCGCACCTCCACGTCTTTGAACTTCTGAAGTACTTGGTAGTCGGGCTCTTCGGTGGCATTGCTAGGCATGGGCAATGCTACCAAGACCAGACAGCACGCCATGGCCCCGTTGGCAGTCAGCCCGCGCGCACTACGCCAAAGCTGCCCAAACAGCTGCAGTTGATGTCCTACGTTCATGTTCATTCCTCCTGTAATTGGCTACGCTGCTAAGCTTGGGCCGATGCTACCTAATGAATCCACGACCTTGCTGGCATATCCCTCTTTCGTGCGCTTTTGGCTGGCGCGCCTGACTGGCGTGCTGTCCAACCAAATGCTGATGCTCGCGGTGGCTTGGCAAATGTACGACCTCACCTCCAGTGCCTGGGACCTGGGGCTGGTGGGCTTGTTTCAGTTTGTTCCCGCGCTGCTGATGACCCTACCCGCAGGCCATGTGGCCGACCAGCTGCACCGGGGGCGCATTTTCGCCGCCTGCATGCTGGCGCAGGCGCTGGTGGCTGCGCTCTTGGTGCTCAGCACCCACGGTGATTGGACTACGCGGGGCTTGATTCTTGCACTGTCGGTGGTTCTGGGTATAGGGCGGGCCTTTCAAATGCCGGCCCAGCAGGCGCTCACTCCCTTGCTGGTACCTGCAGCACTGTTGCAGCGCGCCATTTCTGTGGGTTCGGTGGGCATGCAATTGGCCATTGTGGGCGGCCCGGCACTCGGTGGTGTGCTGTATGGCGCAGGGGCCAGCACCGTGTACGGCGCCTGCCTGGCGCTCTCCCTGGTATCGGCAGCCCTCACCCTGGCGGTGAACTACCGCCATGTAGCGGCGCAGCGCGCTGCCACCCTGGCCTCGGTGTTTGCTGGCGTGGCCTTTGTCTGGCGTCGCCAGGTATTGCTAGGCGCAATGTCGCTCGATTTGTTTGCGGTGCTGCTGGGCGGTGCCACTGCTTTGCTGCCGATTTATGCCCGCGACATCTTGCATACCGGTCCGCAGGGCTTGGGCCTGCTGCGTGCTGCCCCCGCTGTGGGCGCTTTGCTGATGACCTTGCTGCTGGTGCGCTTTCCCTTGCAGCGCCACGCTGGGTACAAGCTGCTGGGCGCCGTGGGCGTATTTGGTGTGGCCACGCTGGTGTTTGGGCTTTCGGACCAGTTCGCACTGTCCATGCTGGCACTGGTGGTCACGGGTGCGGCCGACAGCATCAGCGTGGTCACGCGGCTGACCCTGATGCAACTTGACACGCCCGACGACATGCGTGGCCGCGTATCGGCCGTGAATTCGATTTTTATAGGCGCATCCAACCAGCTCGGCGAATTTGAGTCTGGCGCCACCGCCGCGCTGCTCGGGCCTGTTGGCTCGGTGGTGCTGGGGGGAGTGGGCACGGTATTGGTTGCAGCCACTTGGCTCAAACTTTTCCCCGAACTCTCCCGGCGCGACCGATTGTCTTAACCTGCCTTTTAAGCTGCCCATGCCATGAAAACTGTGATCCAAACCGTTTGCACACTGATGGGTTACCTTGCTTTTTGCGGCAACGCCGCCTTAGCCGAGTCGCTAAGCCCCGCCACTTTTGAGCCCTTGCTGGCTGGCGCCCAGCGCTCTCCAGGCAATGTGGCGCGCGACCCCTACCGCCATCCGGCGCAGACCTTGGCCTTTTTTGGCATCCGCGCCGACAGCACGGTGGTGGAAATCCTGCCCGGCAGCGGCGGCTATTACATGGAGATTTTGGCCCCCTGGCTCAAGGAAAAAGGTCTGTACATCGCCGCCAACCGCGACGATTCGCAGCCACAGTATCTGCCAGACCACCAGAAACTTTTGCAGCGCCTCAAGGACGAACCAGCCTTGTATGGCAAGGTCATGGTGACCCAGTTTCGCGCCGACCACCACCCCATCGCGGCGCCCGGTAGTGCAGACGCGGTGATCAGCTTTCGCAACTTGCACAACTGGATGGACCAGAACGAATTGGAGGCATCGCTCAAAGCGTTTTACCTGGCTTTGAAGCCTGGAGGCGTATTGGGCATCGTGGACCACCGGGGGCGTACAGACCAGACCCAGGCCGAGCAGGCGGCCAGCGGCTATGTGCGCCAGGACGTGGCCGTTGCCCTGATTGAGCGTGTCGGATTCCAACTCGACGCCAGCTCTGAGGTCAACGCTAACCCCAAAGACACCAAAGACTACGCACAGGGTGTCTGGACCCTGCCACCGAGCTACCGCCTGAAGGACATAGACCGGGAAAAATACCGAGATATTGGTGAGAGCGACCGCTTCACCTTGCGGTTTATAAAACGCTAAGCCTGGGCACGCCTTAACGGTGCAGGGCGCTGGCAGCGGGTTGGTATTGCGCCTGGCTTAGATGCGCTGGCAACAGAGCCTGCAGCG